>JBGTBK010000224.1:0-59403 GCA_041749355.1 Sandaracinobacter sp.
CCGGCGCTGCCGTCGTCGATGCCGAACTGGTCCTGCTGGCCGTGCCGCTGGGGGCCTTTGCAGCCGTCGGCGCCGAGATCGCAGCTGACCTTGCGCCGGGTGCCGTGGTGTCGGACGTCGGATCGGCCAAGCAGACGGTGCTGGACGCGCTGCTGCCGCTGATGCCTGAGGGCGTGCACCTGATTCCGGCCCATCCGGTGGCTGGCACCGAAAAATCAGGCCCTGATGCCGGCTTTGCCTCCCTGTTCGATGGCCGCTGGTGCATCCTCACGCCGCCAGCTGGCGCCGATGAAGCGGCAACCGCCAGGGTCGCCGAATTCTGGACGCGCCTTGGGTCGAAGGTGGACGTTATGGACGCCCGCCACCACGACCTCGTGCTGGCCGTCACCAGCCATATCCCGCACCTGATTGCCTATTCGATTGTCGGAACGGCTGCAGATCTCGAGGGTGTGACGCGGGGCGAGGTGATCAAATATTCGGCCGGCGGTTTCCGGGATTTCACCCGGATCGCAGCCTCGGACCCGACCATGTGGCGCGACGTCTTCCTTACCAACAAGGACGCCGTGCTCGAGGTGCTCGGTCGGGTGAGCGAGGACCTCGCCGCCCTGCAACGCGCTATCCGCTGGGGCGAGGGCGACACGCTGTTCCAGCGCTTCAGCCAGTCGCGCGATATCCGCCGCGCCATCATCGAGGCAGGGCAGGACACCGCAGAGCCGGACTTTGGCCGACACTCCTAGCCTTCGCTCAGTCGCCCGGCTGCGGAAGGTCTTCTTCGGTTCGCGCGTTCAGGATCGCCCGGGCGAGCGCCTGCGGATGGCCGGCCCGCGCCATTGCGCCCATCTGGCGGTTGCGGGCCTTGGCATCGGCGATCGGCGGTCCGAAAGGCCCAAGGCGCTTGCGGCGTGCGAAATCCAGGGCAGCTGCAAGCGCATCATGGCCTTCCAGAGCCGCACTGCTGGTGTCGCGGTCAATTCCATAGGCCGAGAGCGAAGCGCGAACCCGCCCTGCCCCCATGCCCCGACGGGTGAGGCCGCGCGTCCGGGCCTCGGCAAAGGCGGTGTCATTCACATATCCGAGCTCGACCATCCGGTCGGCGATTGCGGCAAGGTCCGGCGGGGACAGGCCCTCTTGCCACCCGCGCTGACGCAGCTTCTGCTGCAGCAGGCGCAACAGGCGGGCCCGGCTGGTCTGGAAGCGCTCCACATAGCGCACGGCGATCGCACTTAGCGTCGCCGGGTCGAGCGGAGGCGGTGGTTTGCGGGGCGTACGGGCGCGTCGGCCGGGTTGGTCCTTCTCCATCTGCCACCTTGCTGCCACAGTTCGGGCCTCTTTTGAACCAGCATGGACTGCAAAGGCGTGAACCATGCTGAGGTTAACTGTACCGAAGAGACAAGCCGAAGCGCCAGATGCGGCGCCCGTTTCCCGGGTGCCGAATTGTGGTTTCATCCAAGGGTACGCACCTTGCCTGAAGGTAGTTCGGAAATGATCGTCGATGCCCCCATCGAGACACAAGCAGCAGCCGGCCTGACGCCGACTCCGCTGCTGTCGGGAATTCCGTTCGTGTCCGGCCGCTACGAGACGCTCACCGAAGCGCTCGATTATGCAGCGACCGGTGCGACCGGGTTCAATTTCTACGATGCGCGCGCCAACCTGGTGCGGGTTCTCCCCTTTGCCGAACTCGCAGCCGATGCCCGGCAGGATGCGCTTCGCCTGATCGCCCATGGCGTGAAGCCGGGCGACCGCGTTGCGCTGATTGCGGAAACCAGCGCCGAATTCGCTGCCGCCTTCTTTGCAGCCCTCTATGCCGGCGTCCTGCCTGTTCCGCTGCCGCTCCCCACCTCGTTCGGCGGGCGCCAGGCCTATGTCGAACAGATCCGCGTCCAGCTGAGCAGCTGCGACCCCGTGATTGTGCTGGGACCGGACAGCCTGAAGCCGCTGTTCGCCGAAGCTGCCGACCAGCTGGCGCCAGCGCTTGGCTGGACGGAGTTCGCAAGCCTTCCGGCAACTCCGGCGGTCCTGCCCCCGGCAGACCCCTATGCAATTGCCTATCTGCAATATTCCAGCGGCTCCACCCGCTTCCCGCACGGCGTCGCAGTTACCCACCGAGCCGTGATGGCGAACCTGGCGGGCCATGCCCACAGCATGCAGATCGCGCCCGGCGACCGCGGCGTGTCGTGGCTGCCCTGGTACCACGACATGGGCCTCGTCGGCACATTCCTCTCGCCGATGGCGGTGCAGATGTCGGTCGACTTCCTTGCGACCGACGATTTTGCCCGCCGTCCGCTGTCGTGGCTTACCCTCATCAGCCGGAACGAGGGCAACAGCCTCTCCTACTCGCCGACCTTCGGTTACGACATCTGCGCCCGCCGGGTTTCCACCCAGACCGATGTTGCCGGCCGGTTCGACCTGTCGCGCTGGAAGATCGCTGGAAACGGGGCCGACATGATCCGGCCCGACATCTGCCAGGCCTTTGTCGATGCCTTTGCCCCGGCAGGCTTCCGCGCCGAAGCCTTCACGCCCAGCTATGGCCTAGCAGAGGCGACGCTTGCCGTTTCGGTGGCACCTTTCGGGCAGGGCATCGTCTGCGACCTAATCGACGAGAAAAGGCTTGCCGGCGAAGGCTTTGCCGATGGACCTTCAGATCCCACCAAGCCCGTTCGGTATCGCGCCATCGTCGATTGCGGCGTCGCCCTTCCGGGCCTGACCATCGAGATTCGCGACAGTTCCGGCAAGGTGCTGGGCGACCGCCAGATCGGCCGGGTGCTGGTGAAGGGCCTGGGGCTGATGGAAGGCTATTTCCGCGATCCGGAGGCGACAGCTGCCTGCCTGTCGGCTGACGGCTGGCTCGACACCGGTGACATGGGTTACCTGGTCGGCGGCCACATCTTCATCGTGGGCCGCGCCAAGGACATGATCATCCTGAACGGCAAGAACCACTGGCCGCAGGACATCGAGTGGGCAATCGAGCAGCTCGAAGGCTTCAAGGCCGGCGACATCGCCGCCTTCTCTATCACAACGCCCCAGGGCGAGGAGGCGCCGGCCGTTCTGGTGCAGTGCCGGACGACCGACACCGACGAGCGCGCCCGCCTGAAGGACGCGATCCGCCAGAAGGTTCGGGCCATCACCGGCATGAACTGCGTGGTGGAACTGGTGCCGCCGCGGACCTTGCCGCGCACGTCATCGGGCAAGCTCAGCCGGGTGAAGGCCCGCCAGCTCTATCTGGCCGGCGAGATCGTGCCCTTCGAGGTTGCGGCCTAGCCCGCCACCAGCCTCAGGCGCTGCTTGAAGAAGCCGATCGTGCGCGACTCGGCGTCCTTGCCGGGGCCGCTTTCGGGCAGGTGGATCGTCAGCACGGAATGGGGGTCGAAACCCGTTCCTTGCCGGGCATGGGCATCCTCCAGCTCGATTGCCTCGAACCGGTCGCCCAGCTCCTGCGCGTAGCGGGCAAAGCGGGCGTCGGGCACCAGCTTGTCGCTGCGAAAGCGCAGGCCAAGCACAGTCAGGTCCTCGCGCTGGAGCCGATCGCGCACGCAGGCAAGGTCAGCCGGTGACGTGTCGATCTCGCCGGCCTGCGATTTGCGCAACGGAAGCGAGGGCTGCGACAGGACCGGCGCCACGACCGAGGGGTCGGTCGCCATGGCCAGCGCAAAGCCCCCGGTAAAGCACATGCCCACTGCGCCGACCCCGGGGCCGCCGCATTCGGCGTGGGCGTGCCGTGCCAGCGCGCGTAGCCAATCGACAAAAGGGCTGGTCCGGCCGCCGGTCCAGATCGCGAACTCGCGGCGGATGCAGATGACCTTCAGGATGGTGCCAAGCGCATAACCCTTGCTGAGCGGACGGCCCGGGGTCCCGAACAGGCTGGGCAGGAAGACCGTGAAGCCGGCCTCCACCAGGCGGTCGGCAAAGGCGACCACCAGCGGGTGAAGCCCCGGAATTTCGTGGATCACGATGACGGCCGGGCCTGTCCCGCGCCGATAGACGGGGCGGGTCCAGGGGGCGGAGGTGAAATCCGAAACGGCGTAGTTGGACAATGGCATGCCGGAATCCTCGGGCCGCATCGCTCTGGTGTCAACCTGCCTCCTTTGCGCGCAGCGCAGGGGGCGGCTAGGGCAAGGCGATGACGCCAGACGCAATTGCCACCTGGGTTGACCGACTGCCACCGCGCGCGGCCCTCTACGCGCGTCTTGCCCGGTTCGACCGGCCGGCCGGTGTCTGGCTGCTGTTCTGGCCCTGCCTGATGGGCGCCTTCCTTGCCCCGGTCGAAGGCTGGTGGCCGCTGTGGCCGCTATTCCTGGTGGGCGCTGTCGCAATGCGGGCAGCCGGCTGCGTGTACAACGACATCATCGACCGTGACCTTGACGCAAAGGTAAGCCGGACAGCGGCGCGGCCGATTGCGAGCGGTGCGATCCCTGTTCGCAGCGCCTGGATCTTCCTCGTCGCGCTTTCGCTTGTCGGGCTGGGCGTGCTTCTGGCCCTGCCCTTGCAGGCCCGGATGGTGGCACTCGGCTCGCTCGGGCTGGTTGCGGCCTACCCCTTCATGAAGCGCATCACCTGGTGGCCGCAGGCCTGGCTTGGCCTGACCTTCAATTGGGGCGTGCCGGTCGGCTGGGCGGCGGCAGACCCTGCGCTCAGGGCCGACCTGCCCGTCATGCTGCTGGTTTATGCCGCCTGCATTGCCTGGACGCTGGGCTATGACAGCATCTACGCCGCGCAGGACGTCGAGGACGATGCGCTGGCCGGCGTGAAATCCTCGGCGCGCGCGCTGGGGCCGCGCCTCAGGGCCGGAGTTGCAGGCTTCTACCTTCTGACGATTGCCCTGCTCGGCATGGCGCTGTGGCGCTGGACCGGCGAAGCACTGCTTCTGGCAGGTCTCGTTCCGCCGGCCCTGCATCTGGGGATGCAGGTCGCGCGCTTCGATCCGGCCGACACAGGCTCGGCGCTCAGGCAATTCCGGGCCAACCAATGGACCGGCGCGCTGCTGGTGCTGCCCATCGTCCTTGCCGCGCTCTGGCCCACCGCCTAAGTCCTTTTGCATGCTGACCCCTGATGCCGCGCTCGAGCGCCTCGACCACCTGCTCTCCCGCGCCAAGGCGGCCGGGGCCGATGCGGCCGATGCCGTCTATTTCGGCGAATCGTCGCTCGGGATCGGGGTTCGCCTGGGCGCGCTGGAGGACATCGGCCGCTCGGAGGGCGAGGAAATCGGGCTGCGCCTGTTCCTCGGCGCCCGTTCGGCCCAGGTTTCGGTGTCCGACCTGTCGGCAACCGCCCTCGACGAAGCCGTTTCGCGCGCAATCGCGATGGCACGCGAGGCTACCGAGGACAGGTTCGCCGGACTGGCACCCGAAGAGTTGCTGGCGCGCGGCGGTTTCGCGGATTTCGACCTGTTCGACGCAGCAGCCGAAAGCCTCTCCCCTGAACGGCTGAAGGAGATCGCGCTGGAAGCCGAGGATGCCGCCCGCGCGGTCACTGGCATCAGCAACAGCGAAGGCGGCTCGGCCAGCGCCGGGCTCAGCGTTTCGGCGCTGGCCACCTCGCACGGCTTTCGCGGTGCAGCCCGGGGCACCTCGGTCTCCACTTCGGCCGTCGTGATTGCGGGCGAAGGGGCCGACAAGCAGCGCGATTATGAGTGGCACCAGGCCCGGCATCTAGCCGACCTGGAAGCCCCCGACGATGTCGGCCGCCGCGCCGGCGAACGAACGGTCGCCCGGATGAACCCCGGCAAGGCACCGACCGGGCCGATGCCGGTGGTCTTTTCGCCGCGCGTGTCGGCCAGCATCATCGGCCACCTGCTCGGCGCGATCGGCGGCAGCGCAATCGCCCGCAAGACCAGCTTCGTGCTGGGCCACGAGGACAAGCCGCTGTTCTTGGACAAGATCACGATCCGCGACAATCCCCATCTGGTCCGCGGGCTCAGGTCCCGGGCTTTCGACGGAGAGGGCCTGCCGACAAACCCGCGCGCAATCGTCGACCGGGGGATGCTGACAGGCTGGCTGGTGGAGAGCGCCGCAGGCCGGCAGCTTGGCCTGAAGCCGACTGGCCATGCCAGCCGGGGCAGCAGCGGAACACCGGGAGTCTCGACCTCGAATCTCTGGCTGGAGCCGGGTTCCATCGGCCCTGAAGAGCTTATGTCCGACATCAAGGATGGCCTCTATGTCGATGAACTCATTGGCATGGGGGTTAACATGCTGACCGGGGATTACAGCCGCGGCGCGGGCGGCTTCCGCATTCGCGATGGCCGCCTGGCAGAGCCCCTTACGGAAGCCACGATCGCAGGTCACCTGCTGGAGATGTTCCGCGTCATGGTGCCGGCGAACGACCTCGCCTTCCGCCACGCCACCAATGCGCCAACGATCCGGATCGACGGGATGACGGTCGCCGGCCAGTAGCCCGGCTAGAGCCCAAGCGCCTCTGCCACCTGTTCCGCAACCGAATCGAGCCCGGTCGCAACCGCGCCGGCAGTCAGCGGCGCGCCTCTGTCGGACGCAGCTACCACCGCAGGTTCCAGTGGCAGCTCAGCCAGGATCCTGGCTCCGATTCCGGCCTCGCCATCAACCTCGCCGAAGGGGTGCAGAAGCGTACCATCGGGCGTCAGCAGCCCGGCCATGTTCAGAACAGCGCCCAGCACCGGCACCTGCAACTGCTCGAAAAAGGCAACCGCCCGCCGGGCATCGGCCCGGGCCAGCACCTGCGGCGTCGTGACCACCAGCGCCGCCGAGGGCTTCAGCTTCTGCGCGAACGAAAGATGCACGTCGCCGGTCCCGGGCGGCAGATCGACCACCAGGACATCCAGCTCGCCCCAATCGGCAACGGTTGCCATCTGCACCATCGCGCCGGCCACCATTGGCCCGCGCCAGGCGACAGCCTTGTCCGGATCGGCCATCACGCCCATCCCCAGCATTTTCAGACCATGCGCGTCGATTGGAACCAGTCGCTTCTCGGCGGTCGCAGTGGCTCGGGTCCGCACACCCAGCAGGATGTGCACCGACGGCCCCTGGATGTCGCCATCGAGGATGCCGACCTTCAGCCCGCGGCGAAGCAGCGCAAGGGCAAGGCCGACGGCGATCGTCGACTTGCCCACCCCGCCCTTTCCGGCGCCCACACCCAGAATGTGTCGGACACCGGGAATCGCACTGGTTGAACCACCCCCATGGTCGGCCTCGGATGCCCCTCGCTCGGCAGTCTGGATCACCCGCACCGAAGCAAAGCCTGCTTCGCGCAAGTTGCGGGAAACCAAGGCCTCCAACGCCTGCGCCGCAGCACGGGCAAGGTCGTCGACGGCCATCACCATGCCGACGACTCCATCCTCCTTTACGACAAGGCCGGAAACCCGTCCGCTTTCCAGCACGCTCCCCGGACGCACCGGGTCGGGAATCCCCGCCAGAACTGACTCTGCGACATTGCGGCCCGGCATTCTCGCCCCTCGCTTTCCGAATGCCCTGCCCCTATATCCCCGGAACGAGTGCTGCAATGCAGACAGCGAGGGGACGGAAAGGCCTACATGCCCTGGCAGAACAATGAGAATGGTGACGGTTCGGACGGCAACGGTTCGAACGGACGGGGCGAAGGCCGCAGAAACCCCTGGGGTGGCCTTGGTGGTGTCGGCGGAGGCTCCGGCAAGGACGCCCCGCGCGGCGGACCCAAGAGCCCATGGGGCGATGCGCCGCGCCCGCGCGGCCCCAACGAAGACCGGCCACGTGCTGGCGGAACCCCTGATTTCGACGAGTTCATCCGGCGCAGCCAGGAACGGCTTCGCGGGCTTGGCGGTGGTCAAGGTGGCGGCGGCGGTCGCGGCACTGGCCGTTCGGGCCCGAACATCCCCTGGGGCCTTATTGCCGGCGGGCTCTCCCTCGTTCTGCTGGCGTCGACTTCGGCGTTCCAGGTCGGCGCTGGCGAGCGCGGCGTCATCACCCGCTTTGGCCAGTATCACAGCACAGCCAACCCGGGCTTTCACTTCAAGTTGCCGGCCCCGATCGACCAGGTCACCAAGGTCGACTTCGAGAATATCCGCACCACCCCGATCGGCACCGCCGAGGGAGAGGCGGAAAATCTGATGATCACCGGCGACCAGAATATCATCAACATCGCCTATGCGGTGCGCTGGCGGTTGCGGAACGCCGAGGACTTCCTGTTCCAGATCGCCGACCCGCAAGGAACCGTGCGCGACGCAACCGAGAGCGCCATGCGCGAGATCGTCGGCCGCTCGACCCTGAACAATGCGATCGGCCCCGAGCGGGCCGCAATTGCGGAACAGGTGCGCGAACGGGTCCAGGAGATCCTCGACAACTATGGCGCCGGTATCCTGGTGCAGGGTGTCGACATCAACAAGGCCGACCCGCCGGCCGCAGTCGACGAGGCCTTCAAGGACGTGTCGGCAGCCCAGCAGGATGCCCAGCAGTTCCTGAACCAGGCCCGCGCCTATGCCCAGCAGGTGCAGGCTCAGGCAGCGGGTGCCACCGCTGCCTTCGACAAGGTGTTCGAACAATATCGTCTGGCGCCCGAAGTGACGCGCAAGCGCATGTATCTGGAAACAATGGAAACCGTTCTTGGAAAGGTCGACACGACCGTGATCGAGACCCCGGGCGTGCAGACCTATCTGCCGCTTCCCGAAGTGCAACGGCGCGCTCAGGCCAATGCTGCTGCCCGGGCTGCGGAGACGCAACAATGATCCTGACCCAGCGCAACCTCACGATCGGCGGCATCGCGCTCGGCGCCCTTGCCTTCCTGCTCGCGACCTCGGTCGTGCGCGTGCCCGAAGACCAGCAGGCCATCATCCTGCAGCTCGGCCGCCCTGTGTCGACTGTGAACACCTATCAGCCGAACCAGCGCTTCGGCGAGACCGGCGCCGGGCTCGTTCTGAAGACCCCCTTCGTCCAGAATGCGGTCTTCGTTGACAAACGGGTCATCTCGCTCGACATCCCGCCGCAGACGGTGCTGTCGACCGACCAGCTGCGGCTGGTGGTCGATGCCTATGCGCGGCTGCGGATTGTTGATCCGGTGAAGATGTTCCAGACGGTGCGCACCGAAGAGCGGCTGCAGGAGGAACTGGGGCGGATCTTCTCGTCGCGGATCCGCAACGAGCTCGGCAAGCAGCGATTCGACGCCATGCTGTCGCCGGAGCGGGGCCAGTCGATGGAGTCGATCCAGCAGGCAGTGAACCGCTCGGCTCTCGCCTATGGCGCGGAAATCATCGACGTGCGGATCAAGCGCGCCGACCTGCCCACGGGCACCCCGCTGGAAGCTGCCTTCGAACGGATGCGCACCGCTCGCCAGCAGGAGGCGCTGACCATCCGCGCCCAGGGCGCGCGGGATGCACAGATCATCCGGGCCGAGGCTGACGCACAAGCGGCGCGGGTCTATGCCGAAAGCTTCGGCAAGGACCCTCAGTTCTACGCCTTCTATCGCTCGATGGAGGCCTATCGGAAGAGCTTTGCTGCCGGAAACGCCAATGTGGTGCTGAGCCCGAGCAACGAGTTCCTGCAGGAGTTCCAGGGAAGGCGCCGGTGATTTCACCGGCCCATCCCGGGGCGAACGGCTGACCGTTGAATCTGAACCGTTCAGCGAGGATTAAATCGGCGGGCCTGTAAAGGCGGACGACAACAGGATCCCTTTTTCGGAGACCGATAGTGCCCGACAGCTCGTACAGGAGCCGCTTTTTGACCGCCGGCCTTTCCGCTGGCATCGCCGCAGTGGTTGCAACCTCGATCCCGGTGCTTGCCCAGCAGGCCCCGGCCGCAAAGGCTCCTGCTGCCCCCGTTGCTGCAGCGACAGCGCCCGCAGTGGCTCCGATCCAGCCCTCCCCCGTCCAGGCGCTGCCGCCGCGCGGCGCGCCCATGAGCTTTGCCGACCTTGCAGCGCGCCTGCAGCCGGCGGTCGTCAACATTTCGACGACCCAGCGCGTCGAAGTCGGCAAGTTCCCGCGCTTCGGCCCGGGCACCAACCTGGAGGAACTGTTCCGCCGCTTTCAGGAGCAGCAGACCGAGGACGGTCAGCCCGTCACCCGCGAGGCGACCTCGCTCGGCTCGGGCTTCATCATCTCGGCCGACGGCTATATCGTCACGAACAACCATGTGATCTCGGGCCGCGACGGGCAGAAGCTGGTCGACACCATCACCGTGACGATGGCGGACAGGCGCGAATACACGGCCAAGGTAATCGGGCGTGACCCGCTGTCCGACCTCGCCCTGCTGAAGGTCGATGGCCAGAACCTGCCCTATGTGCAGTTCGGCAACTCGCAGGGCGTTCGCCCCGGCGATTGGGCGATCGCCATCGGCAACCCCTTCGGCCTCAGCGGCACTGTCACCGCCGGCATCGTCTCGGCGCTCCACCGCGGCATCCAGGGTGGCGGCGCCTATGACCGCTACATCCAGACCGACGCCTCCATCAACCAGGGCAATTCGGGCGGCCCGCTGTTCGATCTGAACGGCAATGTGATCGGCGTGAACACGGCGATCTTCTCGCCAACCGGCGGCAATGTCGGCGTTGGCTTCGCGATCCCCGCCGAACTGGCCCAGCCGGTGATCGAACAGCTGCGCAACGGCGGCAAGGTCCGCCGCGGTTACCTTGGCGTGCAGATCCAGAACATGACCCCGGCGATTGCCGCCTCGCTCGGCCTGCCCAAGGATCGGGGCGAGATCGTTGCCGCCGTCGAGCCATCCGGCCCGGCCCGGGCAGCCGGCCTGCAGCAGGGCGATGTGGTCGTGAAGGTCGCCGGCCAGGACGTCACGCCCGACAACAGCCTGTCCTACATCGTCGCCAACACGCCGATCGGCGCACGTGTTCCGATCGAAGTGATCCGCGGCGGAAAGCGGTTGACGCTGACGGCAACAATCGGCGAGCGCCCGACCGAAGCGAGCCTGCTTGGACAGACCGAACAGGCAGAGCCCGACCAGTCCGGAGCGCCGGATCAGCCGGGCGCTGAGGCAGCACGAAAGTCGCTGGGGATCACGCTGCAGGCAATTTCGCCCGAGATTCGCCAGCAGCTTCGCCTGCCGGATACCGTCCAGGGCGTGGTCGTCGCGCAGGTCAATGCCTCGTCTGACGCGGCCGAACAGGGAATCCGTCGCGGTGACATCATCGTGTCGGTGAATCAGCAGCCTGTCCGCACCCCGCAGGAAGCGGCAACGGCCGTATCGGCGGCCCGCAAGGCCGGTCGCGAATCTGTCCTGCTGTTCGTCCAGCGGGGCAATACGCCGGGTCGCTTCATCGGCGTGAAGATCCAATAAGCGCTTAAGTTTCCGCGTCCGGCAGGCTAGCACAGCCAGTGCAAGCACGCACTGGGAGGCAGCATGTCGGACGCGGAAGGCACTCTTTTCATTGGCGCACAGTCGGGTGGTGCAGCCGCCCAGGCGATGGTGCTGAAACGCGCCAACCGCCACGGCCTGATTGCGGGCGCAACCGGCACCGGCAAGACCATCACGCTGCAGGTTCTTGCCGAGGGCTTCAGCCGGGTCGGCGTTCCGGTGTTCATGGCCGACGTGAAGGGCGATCTGGCCGGCATGGCGATGCCCGGCAGCCCCACTGCAAAGTTCCACGAGCCCTTCCAGAAGCGCGCAACCGACATCGGCATCGGCAGCTACCCCTATGCCGACACGCCCGCCGTCTTCTGGGATCTGTTCGGCGAACAGGGCCACCCCGTGCGCACCACCGTTTCCGAAATGGGGCCGCTGCTGCTTGCCAGGCTTCTGGGCCTGAACGAAACCCAGGAGGGCGTGCTCGCAATCGCCTTCAAGGTCGCCGACGACCAGGGGCTGCTGCTGCTGGACCTGAAGGACCTGAAGCAGATGCTGGCCTGGTGTGCCGAAAATTCCAAGGAGCTGGCGGCGAATTATGGCAATGTCACCTCCGCCTCGATCGGGGCGATCCAGCGCCAGCTTCTCAGCCTCGAATCCCAGGGCGGCGACCGCTTCTTCGGCGAGCCAGCGCTGGTGATGACCGACATGATGCATGTTGGCGAGGATGGGCGCGGCCAAGTCAACATCCTGGCGGCCGACAAGCTGATGGCCAGCCCCAAACTCTATGCGACCTTCCTTCTGTGGATGCTCTCAGAACTGTTCGAGGAGCTTCCCGAAGTCGGCGACCCGGACAAGCCGAAACTGGTCTTCTTCTTTGACGAGGCCCATCTTCTGTTCGATGAGGCGCCCAAGGCCCTGATCGACAAGGTGGAACAAGTCGTGCGCCTGATCCGGTCGAAGGGGGTCGGCGTCTATTTCATCACGCAGAACCCGATCGACGTGCCCGAGGCGATTGCCGGCCAGCTGGGCAACCGGGTGCAGCACGCCCTGCGCGCCTTCACCCCGCGCGACCAGAAGGCCGTGAAGGCGGCAGCGCAGACCTTCCGCCAGAACCCCAAGGTGGACGTGGAGCGCGAGATCCTGGAGCTGAAGACCGGCGAAGCGCTGGTGTCGCTGCTGATGGCCGACGGCGCGCCCTCCCCAGTCGAACGGGTGTTCATCCGCCCGCCGGCCTCGCGCCCCGGCCCGCTGAGCGATGGTGAGCGCAAGGTGATCCTGTCCACGTCTCCGGTGGCCGGCAAATATGACGAGACAGTGGACCGCGAATCGGCGTTCGAACTGCTGGCTGCCAAGGCAAACGAGGCAGCCGAGCTGAAGGCGGCCGAACAGGCAGAAGCAGAGGCGCGCAAGGCCGCCCTGCAGAAGGCCAAGGACGAGGCCGCAGCCGCGCGGGCCTACAAGGCTTCGCCAATGGGCAAGATGGAAAAGGTTGCGATGGCCACAGCTGCAGCCGTCGCAACCCAGGCAGGGCGAAGCCTGGTGCGGGGGATCCTGGGCGGGTTGTTCAAGCGGCGCTAGGAAGCGCCGGTCAGGCGCCCGGGATGGTCACCCGGGCGATGTCGGCGTTGCGTGTTCCGGCGGGCGCGTCGATCAGCTCGCGCAGGAATGGCCCCTTGTCGACTGTTGCGGTGGCCACGCCGCCGGGCGCATCGTCCACAGTCGCACGGATGTTCGCATCAGACCGCAGAGCCTTCGCCTCCGACAGGATCTGGTTCTCGATCGCGGACTTTGGCGGAAGCTGCACGCCAGGGCCAAACAGGGCCTCAAGTGCCTGTTGCTGGCTGTCGGCACCGATTGGCCGCGGAGAGCCCGGACGCGGCGGCGCCATTGTGAAATCGGGCGGAATCACCAGCGGTGCCTGCTTGCCGATCGCAAACTCGTCGGGCCGCTTGCGGTCGGCAATGTCGTTGCCGCCGCACGCAGCCAGAAGGAAAGCCGCGCCGGCCAGAAGGGCGGTCGCGCGCACGGAGGAAACTCGCTCAGGCATCATACACTCTTTTCCGTCTTGCTGTCTGAACCGGCGCTGTCCGGGCTGATGTGCCCGGGGCGGCTGAACAGGGCCCGAACCAGCAGGATCACCACGCCAACGGTGATTGCCGCATCGGCCACGTTGAACACATAGAAGGACCAGGGCCCTGCATGCAAATGGATGAAGTCGACCACATAACCGAAGCGGATGCGGTCGACGATGTTGCCAAGCGCACCGCCCAGCACCAGCCCCAGCGCCAGCACCTCGGGCCACTGGCGCTCGCGACGGATCCACACTGCCACCACAACCGAGATCAGCGCCGTCAGCCCCACCAGCAGCCAGCGGCCGGTTTCGGTGTCGGCCGTCAGCATCCCCATCGAAACGCCCCGATTCTCGACCCAGGTGAGCGAGAAGACCTGAAGAACGGGCACGGTCACGCGCGCCTCCAGCTCCACCACATTGATGATCCAGTATTTCACCAGCTGGTCGACGAAGAAGACAATGGCGGCAAGGCCATAGGCAAACCGGCTCATTCGCCATGCTCCAGCACGACATCGTCGCAGCGGCCACAGAGTTGGGTTTCGGCCGAAACGTCCGGCAGATGCCGCCAGCAGCGCGCGCAGCGGCTGTGGGACGCGGCAACCGCCTCGACGCGCGGCTCGCCCTCGGCGGCGATAGCTTCAACAGACGAGACAATGCACAGCTCGGCAAAGTCGACCGAGCGGATCAAGGCTACATCGGCTTCAGGGGCGAACAGGCGGACAGCAACCTCGTTGGACGAGCCGACCTGCTTGTCGCGCCGCATGGGCTCGATCGCCTGGGTGACGAGCGCGCGAAGCTCGCGAAGGCGGTCGAACTTCGCGTCCAGCGCCACATCGCGCCAGTGGGCCGGGATCGCGGCATAAGTGCCAAAATGCACCGAGCTGCCAGCCCCATGCCGATGCTCGTGCGCTTCCTCGGCGGTGAACACCAGAACCGGCGCCAGCCAGGCGTTAAGCGCGTCGAACAGGATGCTGAGCACCGTGCGATAGGCCCGGCGCTTTGAGCTGAGCGGCCCGTCGCAATAGAGGCTGTCTTTGCGCACATCGAAGAAGAAGGCGCTGAGGTCGCTGTTCACGAAGCCAGTAAGAGCCGCCATCATCTTCGCATAGGCGTGCACATGCACATGGCCTCGAATCTCGGCGTCGAGCGCAGCGAGGCGCGAGAGGATCGAGCGCTCGAGTTCGGGCATCTCGGAAACGGGCACAGCTTCGTCGGGCGTATAGCCATTCAGTGCGCCGAGCAGATAGCGCAGGGTGTTCCTGAGCTTGCGATAGGCATCCACCGTGGTCTGCATCGCCAGTTTGCCGAAGCGCTGGTCCTCCGACGTGTCGGTGGAGGCCACCCAAAGCCTTAGAACATCGACTCCGGAGTCCCGGATAATCGTTTGAGGATCAACGACATTGCCGAGCGACTTGGACATCTTGCGGCCCTTGTCGTCCAGCGTCATGCCGTGGGTGAGCACGCCCTTGTACGGCGCCCTTCCCCGCGTGCCGCAGCTTTCCAGCAGCGAGGACTGGAACCAGCCCCGGTGCTGGTCCGAGCCTTCCAGATAGAGGTCCGCCTGTTCGGCGTGCAGCCGGGCTTCGGAGACAAAGGCGTGCGTGCAGCCGCTGTCGAACCAGACATCCAGGATGTCGGTCACCTGCTCATAGTCGTCCGCCTTGTAGGCGTTGCCCAGGAATTCCTGCGGGTCGCGGGTCCACCAGGCGTCGGCGCCGTCTTGGGCGATGGCCTCCGCGATCCGGGCGTTCACGGCCGGGTCGGCCAGATAGTCGCCGGTGCCCTTCTTCACGAACAGGGTGATCGGCACACCCCAAGCGCGCTGGCGGCTGAGCACCCAGTCGGGCCGGCCTTCCACCATCGCGCGGATGCGGTTCTCGCCCTGGGCGGGATACCAGCTGGTCTCCGAAATCGCCTTCAGCGCGCGGCCGCGCAGCGTGCTGCCGTCGCCAAGGTCGCGGTCCATGGCGAGAAACCATTGCGGCGTGCAGCGGTAGATCAGCTTCTTCTTGGAGCGCCACGAGTGCGGATAGCTGTGCCTGTAGTCGGCGGTCGCTGCCAGCAATGCGCCGGCCTCGCGCAAGGCGGTGCAGATCGGGCCTTCGGGATCATTGACCTTGTAGACATGCTGGCCGCCAACGACCGGCCAGTCCGCCTGGTAGGTGCCATCCGGCCCCACCACGAACTTCGGTTCGATGCCATGCGCCTTGCAGAGATAGAAATCGTCCTCGCCATGGTCTGGCGCCATGTGGACGAGGCCGGTGCCGGCGTCGGTGGTGACGAAGTCGCCGGGGAGCAGCGGGCGAGGTTCCGCGAAGAAGCCGCCGAGGTGGTGGAGCGGATGGCGGGCGATGGCACCGGCGAGGGCAGACCCCGGGCCCTTCCATAGTGTTTCGAAAGATCGCTCACTACCGAAAGCTGCAACGGCGTCATCCCAAACATCATCGTCGTTCCAATGGAGCAAACGCTCCGCAGACTTTGGAAGACACTCGCGCGCCAATAGAATGGGCCGCGCATTTTCAGGCGCCATCACCCCTGTCGCAGAATTCGGGCGAACAAGAGCGTACTCAACCTCCTCCCCATAGGCCAAAGCCCGGTTCACTGGGATCGTCCAGGGTGTCGTCGTCCAGATCACCGCATGGGCGCCCACCAGCTCGGGCGCGTTCGGTGCCTCGATAATCTCGAACGCCACGTCGATCTGGGTGGAGACAATCTCTTCATACTCCACTTCGGCTTCGGCAAGTGCCGTCTGCTCCACCGGCGACCACATCACCGGCTTGGCGCCGCGATAGACCTGGCCGCTCTCGGTGAACTTCATCAGCTCGGACGCAATTACAGCTTCCGACGAGAAGTCCATGGTAAGGTAGGGATTGTCCCAATCGCCCCAGATTCCCAGTCGCTTCAGCTGCTCGCGCTGCACGCCCACCCAGTGCGCCGCATAGGCCCGGCACTGCTGGCGGAAGGCGATCGGGTCCAGGTCTCCCTTCTTGATGCCCTTCTCGCGGTTCAGTTCCTCGACCTTCCACTCGATGGGAAGGCCATGGCAGTCCCAGCCGGGGATATAGGGGCTGTCGAACCCCAGCATGGTGCGAGTGCGGACGACCAGATCCTTCAGGATGTGGTTCATCGCATGGCCCAGGTGCATGTCGCCGTTGGCGTAAGGCGGGCCATCGTGCAGGATCCAGCGCGCAGCGCCGGTGCGAATTTCGCGCAACTTCGCGTGCGCGTCCTCGGCCGTCCAGCGCGCCAGCAGGCGCGGCTCGGTCTCGGCAAGGCCGGCCTTCATCGGAAAGCCCGTCTCGGGCAGGAACACGGTGTGGCGGTAATCTGCCGCCTTGGTCTCATTGCTCATGGCGGGCAGGCTTTAGCCCATGTGGGCGCAGGCGCAACCCTTGCGGAGTTGCGAATGCTAGTCAAAGCCGTTCGCAATTAAATATCTGATTTTGTTTGACATTAATCAATGACACCGGCAAACGGGCCACCTGTTCCAGCAAAGTGAGGCGGTCATGCAGGGCGACAAGAAGGTCATCGAGTATCTGAACGCGGTGCTGAAGGGCGAGTTGACTGCCATCAACCAGTATTTCCTGCACTTCCGGCTGCTCGACAACTGGGGCGTGAAGAAGCTCGCCAAATACGAGTATCACGAGTCGATCGACGAGATGAAGCATGCCGACAAGCTGATGGAGCGCATCCTGTTCCTCGACGGCTTCCCGAACCTCCAGGCCCTCAACCGCCTGCGCATCGGCGAAACCGTGCCCGAAATCCTGCAGGCCGACCTCGATCTCGAATATGAAGCCGTTGCCCTGCTGAAAGAAGCAATCATCCATTCCGAAAACGTCCGCGATTTCGGCAGCCGCGACCTGTTCGTCCACATCCTCGTGGCCGAGGAAGAGCATGTCGATTTCATCGAGACGCAGCAGCAGATGATCAAGGATCAGGGCCTGCAGAATTACATTCAGCTGCAGTCGGAGGCAGCTGGCAGCTAGCGCGCGTCGGAGGCGGCCGCTGCCAGTGCGCAGCACTGGACAGCGGACTCGCCGCAGACACGGCCGGCGGGGCGCTGGCTCACAGGCCAGCGCCCCGCCGTCCGGATTTTCGGCGAGTCCGTGGTCGAGTGCCAAGCACTCGCCACGGCGGCCTTCAATCCTCCCCGAACTTGTCGCTGACCAGCTCGACAAGAGCGTTCAGGGCCTCTCCGGCCTGCGCGCCTTCGGCCTTTACCTCGATGCTGTCGCCCATTGCGGCCGCCAGCATCATCAGGCCCATGATCGAGGTTCCGAGCACGTCGGCCCCGTCTTTCGAAACCGTGACGGTTGCGTCGAACTGGCTCGCCAGGGTCACGAACTTCGCGCTGGCCCGGGCGTGCAGCCCTCGCCTGTTGCGGATCTCGACTGTGACCGGTCCTGCGTCCAATAGCCTGCCCTCAGGCCGCCTCGCCAAGCAGGCGACTTGCAACGCTGATGTATTTCCGGCCGGCTTCCTGGGCCAGATCGACCGCCTCGCTCACGCTCTTGGCATTGCGAACGCTGGCCAGCTTGATCAGCATCGGCAGGTTGATGCCGGCAATCACCTCCAGATTGGGGCGCCCCAGAAGCGAGATGGCGAGGTTGGACGGCGTGCCCCCGAACATGTCGGTCAGCAGGATCACGCCAGCACCCGAATCCACCTCGGCCGCCGCACCGGCGATTTCGGCGCGCTTGTCCTCCATGTCGTCATTCGCTTCGATGCACACAGGAACGCATTGCAACTGCGGGCCGACGACATGCTCCATGGCCGCGACGAACTCCGCTGCCAGCCTGCCGTGGGTTACCAGTACCAGACCGATCATTCCAAACCCTTCTGCTGCCCGCCACCCGCGAACATGTCCGCCGGCGCCGGGCCCTCATCTTCCGGCGAAGGCCCACCGTGGCCCGCATCGCGGTGCACCACGGCATTCCCCCATCCGGATGCCTCCAGTTCGCGGGCCGCAGCTTCCGCCACCGCGACCGAACGGTGCCGACCGCCCGTGCAGCCGAAAGCGACCGTCAGATAAGCGCGACCTTCGCGCGCATAGCCCGGCAAAAGCAGCGTTAGAAGCCCCATGATGGATTCGAACGCCGGTCCGAAGGCCGGATCGGACCGGACGTGTGCGCTGACGGCCGCGTCCAATCCCGTCAGCGGGCGCAGTTCGGGCACCCAGTGGGGATTTTTCAGGAAGCGCATGTCGAACACGAGATCTGCATCGCGCGGCACACCCCGGGCGTAGCCGAAGCTCATCAGCGTGAGGGTCAGCGACTTGTGCCCCTCCTCGCCAAAGCGCGACGAGATGGCACGGCGAAGGTCGTTGGTGGACAGGTCGGTGGTGTCGATCACCACATCGGCTGCGCGGCGCAGGTCTGCCAACAGTTCCCGTTCCAACGCAATCCCGTCGCCCGCCGGTCTGTCCTGTGCCAAGGGGTGGCGTCGGCGGGTTTCGGAAAAGCGGCGAACCAGCTCGTTGCCGGCACAGTCCAGATACAGGATCCGGATGGCGCGTTCGGGGGTTACATGGTCAGCGATTGCCTGCAGCACCTGGCCCGGGCTGAAGGCCCGCGTTCGCGCGTCGATCCCGATCGCCAGCCGGTGCCCGCCTGGTACGGCAAGAAGCGGCCCAAGCAGCGACAGCGGCAGATTGTCCACCGCCTCATAGCCCAGGTCCTCCAGCCCCTTCAGCGCGGTGGACTTGCCGGCACCCGAAAGGCCCGTGACCAGCAGCACGGGGGCGGGTGGTTCATCCCTGACCTGAGTGGTTCCAGACATGGGCTGTTCGCTTATCCCTTCGGCAAGCCTTGTGCCACTGCCAGTTCCACTTTCAGTGGGGCAGAGGCTTCGAAGGCCGACATCGGCAGGCAGGGAAGTTCCAGCCCGCAAAAGTCGCGAACGGCAGGCAGCGGAATTCGTTCAGGCACTTGGCCAAGCTCGACCAGCAATCTCGCCGGAATGCAGGACACATGCGCCATGGTCGCAATGCCAAGTCCGCGCACTTCGATCAGTCCGGCAAGGGTCGGCGGAGGACTCAGCAGACCTCTGCTGTCCAGATGCACCCGATCGTCGGCGATCAAGGTTGCGCCGCGGTCGATAAGGCGAAGCGCAAGGTCGGACTTGCCGCTGCCGGGCGGGCCGACAAGCAGAACCCCCTGCCCTTCGATCGACACGGCAGTTGCGTGCACAGTCGGCGGCAGCGGGGCAGTCATAGCGCCGGCAGGCTGACCCGGAACAGGCTTCCTTGCCCGCCATCGGGACGGTCGGTCACTTCGATCCGCCCATCCATGACCTCGACAATCGAGCGCGCGATCGACAGGCCCAGTCCGCTATGCTGGCCATATTCCTGGCCTTCGGTGCGTTCGGAATAGAAGCGCTCGAAAATGGCGTCGCGAGCTTCGGGCGGAACGCCCGGGCCACTGTCGGAAACTTCGATATCGACCAGTCCATCGCGCCGGGCGACAGATACTTCCACAATGCCGCCCTCGCCCGAAAAGCTGATCGCATTGTCGATCAGATTGTTCAGCACCTGAGCCAGCCGGTCGGAATCCGCGTGAACCATCGCTGCGCCTGGTTCGGGCACGCGCAGCTCGAACTGCACGCCTCGCCGGGCGGGCCCGCCGGCTGTGTAGGCTGCAACCAGCCCTCGCGCCAGCCGGGCAACGTCGACCGGCTGAAAGCGGGTTCGCGACAGTTCGGCATCCAGACGGGAGGCAGCGGCGATGTCTGTGATAAGACGGTCTATCCGCCGGACATCCTCTTCGATCAGGCCGAACAGCTGGGCGCGCGCGTCTGCATCCTTCACGCTGCCAAGTGCCTCGACTGCGCTGCGGAGGCTGGCAAGCGGGTTTTTGAGCTCGTGCGCCACATCGGCGGCGAAGGCCTCTGTCGCATCGATTCGCTGCCGAAGCGCAGCAGTCATGTCGGCAACCGCCCGGGCAAGGCCGCCGATCTCATCGCGCCGGTGCGGCAGCCGAGGCACAACCACGTCGCGCTGGCGCCCCAGCCTGACGCGGTGGGCTGCAAATGCCAGCTGGCGAAGGGGCACCACGATCGTGCGCGCCAGATAGATGCTGAGGGCAAGCGAGAACAGCAGCACTACCAGGAACACGAGGAACGAAGACAGCCGCTCGCGCCGAACCAGATCGATGACATCCGGCGTATCGACCGTGAGCAAGACCACGGCGGGCAGCCCGGATCCGTCAGACGGCACGGGCACGGCTGCCTGCAGCACCACAAGCCGGTCTGCGGTCTGCCGGGCGGCAGTCACCGGCTGGCCGCTGCGGGCCGCCTCTCCCACTTCGGTCCAGGCCAGCGCACTGTCCACCTTCGGTTCGGCAAAAGGCGGCAGTTCGGTCTGCCCGGTCAGAAAATCGGTCCCCCGGTCGATCAGGATCGCACTCTCGCGCCGAAAGCCGGCTGTCGTCGGATCCTCCAGCTCGAAGCGGGTGACCTTCGGGTTGCGCCAATTGTCAGCAATGAGCCTGCCGCCGGAATCATAGAGACGAACGCGGGTGCCGCGTGGGCTGGAGATATCCTGAATGGCCGCCGGCCCCGTCTCGAGACCCTGATTCTGCAGGAACTGCGCCATGATGTCGCCTTGGCGAAGCAACTCCTGCTCGCGGGTTTCAAGCAAGCGGCTGCGAAAACCCTCAATGTAGAAGAGCGCGCCGGCCAGCGCGAGAATCGCCACAAGGTTCACCAGGAGGATGCGGGTGCCGAGCGACGACCAGCCGACGAACCGCGGCACCGTGCCGCTGCGCCTGGCAGCACGGGCGGCGTCCCGACGCGCAGCCTCGACGATGGCAGAGGCGTCGTTCACCTGCGGCTGCCTGGCAGCATGGCAGCCACTCACTCTTCCTCGTCGAAGCGGTAGCCGACGCCGTAGAGCGTTTCGATTGCCTTGAATTCGCTGTCGACTGCCCGAAACTTCTTTCGCAAGCGCTTGATATGGCTGTCGATGGTGCGGTCATCGACATAGCTGTCATGGGCATAGGCCACGTCCATCAGCTGGTCGCGCGACTTCACGAAACCGGGGCGCTGCGCCAACGCATCCAGGATCAGGAACTCCGTGACCGTCAGCGGGACGTCGCGCCCGCCCCAGCGCACCCGGTGGCGGGCCGGATCCATCACCAGCTTGCCGCGAATGATCGGCTCGGCAGGCACCTCATCGGGTTCGTCTTCGCTGCTGCGCCGACTGGCCGTGCGGCGCAACACAGCCCGGATGCGTTCGATCAGCAACCGCTGACTGAACGGCTTCCCGATATAGTCGTCCGCCCCCATCGCAAGGCCCAAGGCCTCGTCGATCTCGGTGTCCTTCGATGTCAGGAAGATCACCGGCAGGTCAGACTTCTCGCGCAGCCGACGCAGCATCTCCATCCCGTCCATTCGGGGCATCTTGATGTCCACAACGGCCAGATCCGGCGGATTTTCCAGAAGCGCCTTCAGCCCGGCCGCACCGTCGGCATAGACACGGGTGGTAAAGCCCTCGGCCTGCAGCGCAAGGCTGACAGATGTCAGGATGTTGCGGTCGTCGTCGACCAGCGCCACGGTTGGCGCACCGGCCGAGGTCATCGCGCCAGGGGCCTTGCTGTTGAAGCCGGGATTTCCGATCCCGCACCCGTCCGGATTGCTGCACGCTCTGTCATGCGGGTGGTGTATAGCTGCTAACGCTTCCTGTTCCAAAGGTTCATGCATCTGGTGCTTCACACAGCATGGCAGCTGCGATAGGGGGACTGCTGCATACGTATGCGGAGCCAACCATGCATCAGGGACATGGCTGGATCGGAAGTTTCAGCGGCGTGCGCCACAGGGGGGCACAGCCCCGATCGAACGAAGGGAATCGACTGGTGGGATCAACGACCGGCACTGCACTGCAGGATCTGGGCCTCAAGGCAGGCGCAACCGTTCATGCGAACCTTGGTACGGCTCCGCTGATCGAGCTGGCTGTGAACCGCGGCGAAGGCATGCTGTCGAAGGACGGCGCCTTCGTGGTCGAAACCGGCAAGCACACCGGCCGCTCCGCGAACGACAAGTTCACCGTCAAGGACGCCGAGACCGAATCCACCGTCTGGTGGGGCAAGTCGAACAAGCCGATGGACCCGGCCCATTTCGCAGCGCTCAAGGCCGACTTCCTGGCCGCGCTCGCCGAAAAGGACACGCTGTTCGTGCAGCAGCTGTTCGGCGGTTCCCAGTCGGAATACCGGGTGAACGTCCGGGTCGTCACCGAATTTGCCTGGCACTCGCTGTTCATCCGCACCCTGCTTGTGCGGCCGACGGCTGCTGACCTGGCCGACTTCGCGGCCGAATACACCATTATCGATCTGCCCAGTTTCAAGGCCGATCCGGCCCGGCATGGCTGCCGGTCGGAAACCGTGGTCGCAGTCAACTTCACCGAAAAGCTCATCCTGATCGGCGGCACCCGCTATGCCGGTGAGATGAAGAAGTCGGTGTTCGGAATCCTGAACTACCTGCTGCCCACCAAGGGCGTCATGCCGATGCACTGTTCGGCCAATATCGGGCCGGACGGCGACACGGCCGTCTTCTTCGGCCTGTCTGGCACCGGCAAGACCACGCTGTCGGCCGACGCCAGCCGGACGCTCATCGGCGACGACGAGCATGGCTGGTCTGATACCGCCGTCTTCAACTTCGAAGGCGGCTGCTATGCCAAGATGATCCGCCTCTCGCCCACGGCCGAACCGGAAATCTACGCCACCACCAAGCGCTTCGGCACGGTGCTGGAGAATGTGGTGATCGACCCTGCCACGCGCGAGATCGATCTCGACGACAACAGTCTCGCCGAGAACAGCCGCGGCTCCTACCCGATCGAGTTCATTCCCAACGCCAGCGCCGACAATCTGGGCCCGGTGCCGCGCAACATCATCATGCTGACGGCCGACGCCTTCGGCATCCTGCCGCCGATCGCCCGCCTTTCGCCCGACCAAGCGATGTACCACTTCCTCTCGGGCTACACAGCGCGCGTGGCCGGAACGGAAATCGGGGTGACCGAACCCGATGCCACCTTCTCCACCTGCTTCGGGGCGCCCTTCATGCCGCGTCACCCATCCGTCTATGGCAATTTGCTGAAGGAGCGGATCGCCAAGGGCGGGGTGGACTGCTGGCTGGTCAACACCGGCTGGACCGGTGGCCAGTATGGCACCGGCAGCCGCATGCCGATCAAGGTGACGCGCGCACTGCTGAACGCCGCGCTCGACGGCAGCCTGAAATCGGCCGAGTTCCGCAAGGACCCCTTCTTCGGCTTCGCGGTGCCGGTGTCCGTGCCGGGCGTCGATTCGAATATCCTCGACCCGCGCGCGACCTGGCCTTCGCCCGAAGCCTATGACGCCAAGGCCAACGCACTGGTGAAGATGTTCGTGGAGAACTTCGCCCAGTTCGAGGACCATGTGGAGCAAGGCGTGCGCGAAGCCGCCCCCCGCGCGGCATAGCCGCGCAGACGTCAGGGTCGGTGCCACCTGAGGTGACGTCCGGGGCGGAGCACTTTCCGCCCCGGCTCTACGGGACGTACGAGGAAGTCCGGCGCATCGCCGCCGGGCTTCTTTCGCGCAGCCTGCCCCGCCCGGTATGGACCCATGAGGGTCATCTGGCAGCCGTCTCCGTCCTGCTGATCGAGCATCCAGAAATCCCTCTAGAACAAGAGCTTCCAGCGATCATCTCATCCTACAACGAAGCAGTCGGCGGCGTGAACGACGACACCCAAGGCTATCATGAGACGCTCACCCAGTTCTGGATTGCCAATGCGCGGTCCTTCCACGCCGGAAATCCCCGAGGCCCGCTGGTCGAACGCATCAACGCGTTCATTGCTTCGCCGGCCGGCAGGCGCGATGCGGCCCTGCGCCATTTCAGCCCGGGTCGTCTGTTTTCGGTTGAAGCGCGGCGCCGGCTGGTAGAACCAGACCTGATGGACTTTCCGTGGAACACAGCCTCGCATGACGCGCCAGCGCCGCAGCTCTGATTGGGGCTTTCCCCGCTGGCGCCCCTATGAGGGCGCCGGAAGGACGCCCGAGGCCCAGCGGCTGTGCGATCGGGCCGGCTGCACCTTGCCCGGCTTATGCCCGGCACCAAAAGCCCCCAACAAGCCCGACCGCTGGTATTTCTGCGAAGCTCACGCGGCCGAATACAACAGGGGCTGGAACTATTTCGACGCGCTGAGCGAGGAAGAAGCCGCAGCCCAGGAAGCCGAGGAACAGCTGGGGGCCCGCGCCTATGAACGGGCGCGCCACTGGCATTGGGGCAGCGGCGACGGAAGCCGCTCCAGGGCGGAACTGGACGCACTTCGGTTGTTCGACCTTCCGCCGGATGCCGACGAAGCTGCCATAAAGGCCGCTCATCGGAAGATGGCGAAGGAAAACCACCCGGACCTCAATCCGCATGACGCAGAAGCAGCCCAGCGCTTCCAGGCAGCCCAGGCGGCCTATGAAATCCTCAAATCCGCTGCCGAACTCCGGGCAGATTCGCTTGCCAAGGGGTCTGCTGCTCCATAGGCCCTCGGCTTTGATGTCGGATGTCTTCAGCACCCTTGCCTCGCCGGTAATCCTGTTCTTCGTGCTGGGGGCGATTGCCTCCTTCGCGCGCTCGGACCTGTCGATCCCTGAAAGCGTCTCCAAGGGCATGTCGCTCTATCTGATGGCTGCAATCGGCCTCAAGGGCGGGGTGGAGGTTTCGGCGGCCGGCTTCAACAGCCAGATGCTGGTCACCGGGCTTGCCGGGATCATCCTCAGCTTCGCCCTTCCCTTCGTCGGCTTCCAGCTGCTTCGCCGGATCGGCGGTCTCAACACCGTGAACGCGGGTGCAGTTGCCGCCCACTATGGCTCGGTCTCGGTTGTCACCTTCGTGACCGGCGTTGCCGTGCTGCAGGCCAGCGGCACGGCACCGGCCGGCTGGATGGTTGCCGTCCTTGCGCTCATGGAAACGCCAGCCATCATCGCAGGGCTTCTACTCGCCCGAGGCTCCCTTTCGGGGCTGGGCCGCACCGAAAATGCCGAAGGCTTCGGCCAGCACAGCGTATGGCGCGAAGTGTTGCTGAACGGGCCGGTCGTGCTGCTGGTCGGCTCCTTCCTGATCGGCATGATCGCCGGCAAGTCGGGTTATCAGCCGGTCTCCTTCTTCTTCACCGATCTGTTCCGCGGCGTGCTCTGCCTGTTCCTGCTCGACATGGGCCTGATCGCTGCCCGGCGCCTTCGCGAGGCGCGCAGCCTCACCGTCGCGCTGGCCTTGCTCGCGGTGCTCATCCCAGTCGTCAACGCAAGTATCGGGCTTCTGGCCTGCTATCTGATCGGCCTGAGCGGTGGAACAGCTGCCGCATTCCTCATCCTGTGCGCCTCTGCCAGCTATATCGCGGTGCCTGCGGCCATGCGGCTTGCGCTGCCAGACGCCGACGCCGGCCTCTATCTGGCGATGAGCCTCGCGATCACATTTCCGTTCAACATCATCGTGGGTATTCCCTTGTACGCCTGGGCAGTGCACATGCTGGCCTGATGCCAGAGTTTGCTGCCCTTATCGAAGGCTACCGCCGCTTCCGCCTCGGGTCCTACCGCGAACAGCGTGAACGCTATGACCGCCTGGCCCAGGGCCAGGCCCCCAAGGTCATGGTGATTGCCTGCTCGGACAGTCGGGTCGATCCCACGCGCGTGTTCGACGCGGAACCCGGCCAGATGTTCGTGCTCCGCAACATCGCGAACCTCGTGCCGCCGCTCTCGGCCATCCAGGGGCAGTCCAGCGTCGCCGCGGCCCTAGAATATGCCGTCACCGGCATAGAGGTGCACCACATCGTCGTGTTTGGCCACGCCCGCTGCGGCGGGATCGCAGCTGCCCTTGCCGGCAGTTTCGACAATCCGGTCGCCGGCAAGCATGTGCATGCCTGGATGGAGTTCATTGCACCCGCCCGCGACGCCGTGAAGGCTGCTGCCGCCCTCTCCCCGGACATTGATGCGCAAAGGGCACTGGAACAGGCCGGTGTTCGCCTGAGCGTCGACAATCTGCGAACCTACCCTTTCGTCGCCGAAGCCGAGAAGAGCGGTGCGCTCAAAGTCCATGGCGTGCTGTTCGACATCGCCGAAGGCGCGCTTCGGGTGCTCGACAGGGCGACCGGCCAGTTTCAGCCGGTTGCTGTCGACTTCTAGACCAACCCCGTCTGTCGGCCGGATCGGGTCCGTCAGCCCTTCTGCATGTAGACGACATCTAGCAGGCGACCGAACTTCTCGCCCACTTGCGTCAAAGTGCCGACATGCCGGAACCCCAGGCTGGAATGCAGCGCAATCGAGCCCTGATTCGCACTGTCGCCGATTACCGCAACATATTGACGGAACCCGACAATCCGGCCCGCATCCAGCAGCGCAAGCATCAACCGTTTGCCGATCCCCCTGCCCCGCTGCCCATCTGCAACATACACACTCGTCTCGGCGGAATGGCGATAGGCCGCCCGGTCGCGGAACTGGTTCAGATAGGCATAGCCAAGGATCGCCCCGTCATTGTCTTCGGCCACCAGCCAGGGCCAGCCCTTGTCGAGGCATCGCGAGATCCGACGCGCCATTTCCGCCTGCCCGGGGGGCTCGGTCTCGAAACTGGCCGTGCCATACGCCACTTGGCGGTCGTAGATCGCCGCGCAGCCGACAGCGTCCGAAAGAACGGCCGGGCGAATGCGCTCAGTAATGGAGGGCGCGTCCATAGGCGTCGAGCACGCTCTCGTGCATCATCTCGCTCAGCGTCGGGTGCGGGAAAATCGTCGCCATAAGCTCGGCTTCCGTCGCCTCGCACTGCCGCGCAATCACATAGCCCTGGATCAGCTCGGTCACCTCCGCACCGACCATGTGGGCACCAAGCAAGGCGCCGGTCTTCGCGTCGAACACCGTCTTCACCAACCCCTCGGCCTCGCCAAGCGCGATGGCCTTGCCATTGCCGATGAAAGGGAATTTCCCCACCTTCACCTCAAGTCCGGCTTCCTTCGCCTTGGCCTCCGTCAGGCCAACCGAGGCCACCTGCGGGCGGGAATAGGTGCAACCCGGGATGTTGGACTTGTCCATCGGATGGGCATGGGGAACACCGGCGATCTTCTCCACCGCAACAATGCCTTCGTGGCTCGCCTTGTGGGCAAGCCAGGGCGCACCCGTCACGTCGCCGATGGCCCAGAGACCCGGCACATTCGTCCGGCCCCATTCGTCTGTCACGATATGGCCGCGGTCAGTCTGAACCCCAAGCGCCTCTAGGCCCAAATTTTCGGTGTTGGGCGAAATGCCGATCGCGATGATGACATGGCTGAAGGCCTGCGGCTCTCCGTTGATGGTGGCCGTCACGCAATCAGCCTTCACCTCCAGCTTCTCGACCGCCGCTTTGGTACGGATCGTCATTCCCTGTTTTTTCAGGGATTTGTCCATGAAAGCGGAGATTTCCTCATCTTCCACTGGCAGGATCCTGTCCAGCATCTCCACGATGGTAACCTTGGCGCCCATATTGTTGTAGAAACTGGCGAATTCCACACCAATCGCGCCGGAACCAATCACCAGAAGTTCGGTCGGCATCGCTGGCGGCACCATGGCATGGCGGTAGGTCCAGACCCGCTCGCCATCTGCCTTGAGATGGGGAAGCTCCCGCGCCCGCGCACCCGTTGCAACAAGCACATTCTTCGCAGCCAATGTGCGCTCACCCACCCGAACCGAAGTGGCGGAGGCCAGGGTCGCAACACCCTCCACCACCGTCACCTTGTTCTTCTTCATAAGGCCTTTCACGCCGGAATTCAGCTGGTTGGCGACCTTCCTTGAACGCTCGGTCACCTTGGCAAGATCGAACCCGATATCACCAGCCGAAAGCCCGTAGGCTGAGGCATGGTCCATGTAGTGCTTGATTTCCGACGACCGCAGCAACGCCTTTGTTGGAATGCAGCCCCAGTTGAGACAGATGCCTCCAAGCCGCTCCCGCTCGACGATGGCCACAGTCAGGCCAAGTTGCGAAGCCCGGATTGCAGCAACATAGCCGCCCGGCCCGGAGCCGATGACAACAAGATCGAACTGTTCCGTGCTCATGCCAGCATCCCCATAGGGTTCTCGACCAGAACCTTGAAGACGCTCATGAATTCCGCGCCAACAGCCCCGTCGATCGCGCGATGGTCGAAGCTGCCCGTGGCCGACATCACCGTCGCGATCGCAAGCGCGTCGTTCACCACATAGGGCCGCTTCTCGCCCGCACCGACAGCCAGGATAAGCCCTTCCGGTGGGTTGATGACGGCGTCGAACTGCTTTATTCCGAACATGCCCAGGTTCGAGATGCTCGCCGTGCCACCGCTATACTCAGGCGGCTGCAACTTGCCCTCCTTGGCCCGCGCAGCAAGATCCTTCATCTCGGTAGCAATCTTCGAGAGCGGCTTGTTCGCGGCATCCCGGATCACAGGCGTGATCAGACCACCCGGAATGGCAACCGCGACCGAAATGTCAGCCCGGCTGAACCTGCGCAGGGAGTCGCCCGCGAAGCTGACGTTTGCATCCGGCACCTGCACCAGGGCAAGGCCCTGCGCCTTCACCAGCATGTCGTTCACGCTCAACTTTATACTACGCGATTCCAATGCTTTGTTAAGCTCGGCTCGCAGTTTCAACAAGGCATCAAGCTGCACATCCACCGTCAGATAGAAGTGCGGCACAGTCTGCTTCGATTCGGTCAGGCGCCGCGCAATCGTCTTGCGCATGTTGCTAAGCTTCACCGCCTCGAACGGCACGTCCGTTGGCGGCGGCGGTTGCGTGACAGGCACTTGCGGTGCGGAGGCAACCACCACCGGTGCAACTGCCGCTGCGGGCTGTGAACCCGCAGCAGGCCTGCCGGCCGCCGCTTCCACATCTGCCTTCACGATGCGCCCGTTTGGGCCACTGCCCTTCAACGTCGCCAGATCGATACCTTGCAGCTGGGCAATGCGCCGAGCAAGCGGGCTCGCAATGTTGCGCGCACCCGCATGTGCAGCTTTAGCGGCCACAGGGGCCGGGGTCTGTGCCGACACAGGCACTGGATCCGGTGCAGCAGCAACTGGCGCCTTGACCGCAGCCGTCGGCGTCGGCTCTTCATCCTCTCCAGTCAACCGCGCGATGACCGTGTTTACCTTCACATCCTCGGCGCCCTCGGCAACCAGGATCTCGGCAACCACGCCTTCGTCGACCGCTTCGACTTCCATGGTCGCCTTGTCGGTCTCGATCTCGGCGATCACGTCACCGGGCTTCACGGAGTCACCAACCTTGATCAACCACTTGGCCAGCGTTCCGGATTCCATCGTCGGGCTCAGCGCCGGCATGGTGATGTTGATGGCCATTTGTCCGCCCCTCAGATGATCGACTTGACGGCGGCGACAACATCGGCCGCCTTCACCAGCGCCGCCTTCTCCAGGTTGTTCGCATAGGGCAGCGGCACGTCCCGATTGGTCACGCGCAGCACCGGCGCGTCCAGGTCGTCAAAACCCTTTTCCATTGCAATCGCAATGATTTCAGAGGCGATGCTGCAAACAGGCCAACCCTCCTCCACCACCACCATCCGGTTGGTCTTCTTCAGGCTTGCCAGCACGGCCGCCTCGTCCAGCGGCCGCAGCGATCTTAGGTCCAAAACTTCGCAACTGACCCCCTCACCTTCCAGCGCCTTCGCTGCTTCCAGCGCAATCCCCACCCCGATGGAGTAGGAAACCAGCGTCACATCCGAACCTTCGCGGTGAAGCCGCGCCTTGCCGATCGGCACGACATGGTCGCCCCCATCACCGCCGGAAACGGGCACCTCGAAACTTTGCCCGTAAAGCAGCTCATTCTCCAGAAAGACCACTGGGTCAGGCGACCGAATCGCAGCCTTCAGCAAGCCCTTCGCATCGGCTGCATCATAGGGCGACAGCACAACCAGCCCCGGAACGCTAGCATACCAGGGCGCATAATTCTGGCTGTGCTGGGCCCCCACCCGCGAAGCAGCCCCGTTGGGCCCGCGGAACACGATCGGGCAGCGCATCTGCCCACCCGACATATAGTTGGTCTTTGCAGCTGAATTTATAATATGATCGATGGCTTGCATGGCGAAGTTGAAAGTCATGAATTCCACGATGGGCTTCAATCCGCCCATCGCAGCCCCAACACCAAGCCCGGCAAAGCCATATTCCGTGATCGGCGTGTCCACCACGCGGGCGTCGCCAAACTCGTCCAGCAGGCCCTGGGTCACCTTGTAGGCGCCCTGATACTGGGCCACCTCCTCGCCCATCACGAACACGGTCGGGTCGGCGCGCATTTCCTCGGCCATGGCGTCGCGCAGCGCTTCGCGCACCGTCTGCTTGTTGGTTGCCGCGCCAAAAACCGCCATCTGGGCCGGTGCTGCAGGCACCGGCGCCGGCACGTCAGCCTTCACGACAGCCAGCTGACTTGTGTCGGCAGCATCGGCCACAAGGCCGGCTGCTGCCGCCTTGGGTGCCGAAACCTCTTCGCCTTCAATCGCAATCACGGCGATCACGGTGCCAACCTTCACCGCGTCGGTGCCGGCCGCAACCTCCAGGCTCACCACAGTTCCGCCCTCGTCCGATTCCAGCTCCATCGTCGCCTTGTCGGTTTCGATCTCGGCAATCACCTGGCCGGGCTTCACCACATCACCGGGCTTCACAAGCCAGGTCGCAAGTGTGCCCTCTTCCATGGTGGGCGACATCGAAGGAAGCTTCACTTGCATCAGTAACGCCCCACCAGAACATCCGTATAAAGCTCGGAAAGTTCAGGCTCCGGTGCCTGTTCCGCAAAGTCCGCTGCCTCGGCCACGACCTTCTTGATCTCCTGCTCGCAGGCCTTGAACCAGGCCTCGTCGGCATGGCCCTGCTCCAGCATCTCCCGCTTGGCGAGGTCGATCGGGTCCCGGTTGTCCCGCACCGACTGCACTTCCTCGCGCGAACGATATTTGGCCGGATCCGACATGGAGTGACCGCGATAGCGATAGGTCTTCATTTCCAGCAGGATCGGCCCGTGCCCGCCACGCACCCACTCCAGGGCGGCATTGGCAGCGCCGCGAACGGCAAGCACATCCATCCCGTCAACCTGGAGCCCCTCGATCCGGAAGCTTTCGCCCCGGCGATAGAGCTGGTCCTCAGCCGAGGCCCGGTTCACCGACGTGCCCATTGCGTACTGGTTGTTCTCGATCACGAAGATCACCGGCAGTTTCCACAGCTCGGCCATGTTGAAGGCCTCATAGACCTGGCCCTGGTTCGCCGCACCATCGCCGAAATAGGCAAGCGCGACGCCGCCATCCTTCTTGTATTTGTGCGCAAAGCCAAGACCGGCGCCGATCGGAACCTGGGCCGCCACAATGCCATGCCCACCATAGAAGCCCTGCTCGACCGAGAACATGTGCATCGATCCGCCCTTCCCCCGGCTGATGCCGGCAGCGCGGCCGGTCAGCTCGGCCATGATGGCCTTGGGATCGATGTGGCAGGCCAGCATGTGCCCATGGTCCCGGTAGCCGGTCACGACACTGTCCCGACCGGGCACGATCGCCGACTGCAGACCAGTAACCACGGCCTCCTGTCCGATATACAGGTGGCAGAACCCGCCGATCAGGCCCATGCCATACAGCTGGCCAGCCTTTTCCTCGAAGCGCCGGATCAGCAACATCATGCGATAGAAATCGCGATATTCCGCTGCCTCGGCTGCGTATCGCACCACATCGGGAAGTCGCTCCAGGCGGCCTTTTGCCTCTGACGACCGCCCACCGGTCAGCGCCGCGCCCTTTGCTTTCGCCAAAGCCTGTCCCTTCAAGATCGCATCACCGGGCTACAGCCGCCGCACCCTCGCGCTGTTCTACCTGCACAGCCCCAAGTTTCAACCGCCAGCCACAGAATACGAATGCGGGCAGAAGGGAGTTCAGCCCTCAGCCGCGGGACGTGTCGGGGAATCCAGTGGCACGATCAGTTCATCAGGCCGGATCACGCCCAGATGGCGCCGAACAAGTTCGTCGGCGAAATCAGGATCGGCCCCCCGCGGATCGAGCAGCGCAATGTCCCGGCTCAGCGCAGCCTTGCGGGCTGCCAGCGTCGCCTGCTGGGCCTGCATCTCCTCCTTTGACCGACGAATGTCATCAAGGGCAAAGTAGCCGGAAGACCCGAACAGGGCATGGACACCGAAGTAGGCGATCACCAGGAAGCACAGAGCCGGCAAAGCGGCGCGCTTCATGAGGTCGATCAAGGGTGCTGGCTGCATGATTTACAGAATCACGCACAGCCCTGCCAGTCAAGGCCGAAGCGAACGCGATTCCCGCCTGGAACAGTCCGTGCGCCCAACCGAGCGCGCCACCCAGTTCGCGTTCGACGCGCACCGATTCGCCATTGCCGCCGCCGAAATGGTCAGCGACGACAAATTCTGCCGGCAGAGATCCCGCCCGGACACCCCCAGCAGCGAGGATGACTCCTGACGGTCCGCCGGAGGCCCCTCGCCGCCGCGCACCACAAGATGCTGTAGCCGAACGGCTTCATTCATTACGTGAAGACCTACTTCACACGCTACATTAAGTTTACAAACTCATGGCACGACTGTTGTAAATTTGTCGCACCGGCCCCGCTTCAAACATGAAAAAATGTAAACCAGCGTTTTCTGCTCTTTAAGCCGACATGGTTACTCGGTATCGCTCGGTCAACGGGCGGAAAACAAAAAAACGGGTCGCTCGGAAAAACCGGAGAACGCCATGTACAGCCCCATCATGAAGGCCGGCGCCGCCCTGATCCTCCTCGCAACGGGAGGAACCTCGGCACTTTCCAAGAGTCAGGCAGAAGATCTGACGGTAAGTGCTTATAAAACAGAACAGATCGTCACAGTTAAGACGACACCTGAACGAGTCGCTTTCACACAAGACCAGAGCGGCAGCCAAATGTCGCCAATGCCGGAACCCGGCAACATCGCAATGCTGATCACAGGCATCTGCCTGGCCGGCGTTGCAGCGAGCAGGCGCAAGGTCGCTGCCTGACCGCAACTTCCAACCCTAAGACCAACAATTTCCTTTGGGCCCGGCTTTCTGAAAGTCGGGCCCAATTCTCTTTCTGGGCAGGCCTACCCCGCACTTCGCGCCCGGATGCCAGGCTGGCTCTACCAGCTCAGGCGCGCAGAACGGCCCTTCCCGCATATCTCGCGCTTTCGCCAAGTTCGGCTTCGATCCGCAGCAGCTGGTTGTATTTGGCCAACCTATCCGATCGGCTGAGCGACCCAGTCTTGATCTGCCCGCAATTGGTCGCAACCGCGAGGTCGGCAATCGTCGAATCCTCGGTTTCGCCGGACCGGTGGCTCATCACCGCCGTGTAGCGGGCGAAATGGGCCGTGTTCACGGCCTCCAGAGTCTCCGAAAGGGAGCCGATCTGGTTCACCTTCACGAGAATGCTGTTGGCAACACCCTTTGCGATCCCGTCCCTCAGTCGCTCGGCATTGGTCACGAACAGGTCATCACCCACCAGCTGAACCTTGCCGCCAACCTTGTCGGTCAAGGCCTTCCAGCCAACCCAGTCATCCTCGCCCATTCCGTCCTCGATGGAGACGATCGGATAGCGACCGGCTAGGTCTGCCAGGAACCCGGCCATTTCGTCGGACGAGAGCGTCCTGCCCTCGCCTTCCATATGATAGGCGCCGTCGCGGAAGAATTCCGTGGAGGCACAATCCAGCGCCAGCATCACATCGGACCCGGCCTTGTAGCCGGCCGTGTCGATCGCCTGCAGAATCACGTCCAGCGCTTCGGTCGCACTCGAAAGGTTGGGCGCGAAGCCGCCTTCGTCGCCGACCGCCGTCGAAAGGCCGCGATCATGCAGGGTCCTTTTCAGGGTGTGGAATATCTCAGCACCCCAGCGCAGCCCTTCAGAAAAGGTGTCAGCGCCAACTGGCATGATCATGAATTCCTGAAAGTCTATCGGATTGTCTGCATGGGCGCCGCCGTTGACGATGTTCATCATCGGCACCGGCAGCAGTCGCGCCGCCGTGCCACCGACATAGCGATAGAGCGGCAGGCCCCGCGCGTCGGCCGCGGCGCGCGCAACCGCAAGGCTCACACCAAGGATCGCATTTGCGCCAAGGCGCGCCTTGTTCGGCGTTCCATCCAGCGCGATCATCTGCGAGTCGACATGCTCCTGTTCTTCCGCCTCCAGGCCGATCAGGGCGTCGGAGATCTCGCCATGCACCGCGGCGACAGCCTGCCGCACCCCCTTGCCCATATAACGGGCCTTGTCCCCATCGCGCCGCTCGACAGCCTCATGAGCGCCGGTGGACGCACCCGACGGAACGGCAGCCCGCCCCATGCTTCCGTCCTCCAGAATGCAATCCACCTCGATGGTCGGGTTGCCCCGGCTGTCCAGGATCTCGCGGGCGATCAGGTCGACGATTGCGGTCATGAGGGCTCCTGTTGTCGGCTTCGAAGGACGGTGGTCGGCTTACAGGGGCTCAGCCCCACAATTCAACTGGCGGAGGGTCGACATCGCTTCCGACAAAACGCATCCCGGCCGCCCGATCACGGGCCAGCAGGAGCGGGCCATCCAGATCGGCAAACTGGGCCTGCATCGCAGCCACGAAGGCCGGCGCTATGCCGAGCGAGGTGGAAAGCATGCAGCCGGTCATGATTCCGAGCCCGCGCTGGCGGGCCGCATGCACCAGGGCCAGTGCCTCTGTAAGGCCCCCGCATTTGTCGAGCTTCACATTCAGGAACCGATAGCGGCCGACGATATCGCCGAGTTCGGCGCGGCTTTGCAGGCTTTCGTCGGCACACAGCGGGATCGGCGAGCGGACGTGCACCAGGTCAACGTCTGCGCCGGCCGGCAGCGGCTGCTCCACCATCTCCACATTGCAGGTGTGAAGTGCATAGCACATTCTTTCAATATCAATGCCTTGCCAACTTTCATTTGCGTCTGCAATCAATCTTGCATCGGGTGCAGCCGCGCGAACGGCGGCAACGCGTTCTTCGTCGCCCCGTCCGCCGAGCTTCAGCTTCAGAAGCTCGCGCCCGGACGCTGCCCGGGCCGCTGCCGCCATTTCGGCCGGATCGCCCAGGCTGATCGTGTAGGCCGTCAGCATCGGGCGCGCCGGCGGCAAACCCGCCAGTTCCCACACCCGCCGGCCGGACTGCTTGGCTTCCAGATCCCACAGTGCCGAATCAATGGCATTGCGGGCCGCGCCTGGCGGGAGGATGTCGAGCAGGTCCGCGCGGGTGGCGCCCTGGCCAATGGAATCGACGGCCGTGTTTGCAAGGGCCAAGGCCGCCTCGATGCTGTCGCTCCTGTAGTAGATGGGCGTGCCCTCCCCTCGGCCTGTCAGGGGGCCATCGGCAATTTCTGCAACAAGCACATCGACATGGGTCTTCGTCCCCCTTGCGATTACAAAGGGGCGGGCCGTTTCCCAGCGTTCGGTTCGCACGACGAGTTTCCGCATGGCCTTCCGCCTAGCGCCACTGCGGGGCCGCCGCTAGGGTGAAGCCATGGGCATGATGGACTGGGCGAAGCGGGCGTCACATCGGTTGCGGCGGGATGCGCACATGTTGTGGATTGCGGCGCGGGACTCGCGGACGCCGCTGCTGGCAAAACTGGTTGCCGGATTTGTCGCCGCTTATGCGCTGTCGCCGATTGATCTGATCCCCGATTTCGTGCCGGTGCTTGGCCTTTTGGACGAGTTGGTCATCGTCCCGCTTGGCCTGGCGCTTGCGATTCTGCTTGTGCCGGCAGGTTTGATGGCCGAATTTCGGACCCAGGCGGATGTCGCGACCGAGCGCCCCGTCAGCCGGGTGGGTGCCCTGCTCGTGATCCTTCTGTGGGCCAGCCTCGCCACCTTTTTGGCACTGCAGATCTGGGCTTTAAGATACTGGTAGGAAGGACAGGAGATGACGGAAGAGACGCCGGATGAGGCGATCGAGCTGGACCCCGTCGTTGTCGTGGCCAGGATCACGACTCTGGAGATGCTGGTCCGGCAGATGATGGTGGTGCAGCTGCGCCTGCTGGCGGATCGGGGCCATATCGAGCTGACGCCGACCTACGTGCAGAATCTGGCCGATGCCTATGCCGAGAAGGTGGACGAATCGACCATCATCGAGAGCAATTCAGCCGACGTGAACTATGCGTTCAAGCTGAATGTGCTGCACCAGCTGGAGCGATTCTTCGACGAGATCGGCGCCCATCTGAAGGAAAACCCCTGAGCCGCCAGTGGGCGCTTTTCCCATCACAAACATTGCATCAGGGCGGTTTTGCGCTGCGCCAGAGTGGCCGATCGGAACGCGGATGGGCAGACATTGCAGCAGAACGTACCGGAGTGACGAAAGCGGAGTGAGCAAGCCTGAAACGGCAGGGCTTTCCAGCGACGCTGGCCGCTGCTAGAGGGCGCCTCCCACGCCAATACCCGGCAGGACAATTCGGGGCCCGATGGCGGAGTGGTGACGCAGAGGACTGCAAATCCTTGCACGCCGGTTCGATTCCGGCTCGGGCCTCCAATCCGCGGTCGGCGCGGCCTTCTCCCCTTGTTCGTGCAGAACGCACTTGGCACGACGCCTTGGCGCCGGTTGAGCTCTCCGCATGTCAATTGAACAGATCTAGCCCGAAAGCCGGTTTCAATTGCTTGTGAGATTTTCTTGATAGTTAACGTTAAACTTAAAAATTGAAAAAATAACGGAATTTTCGTTAGTTAGAGACTTTTACGCCATTCTGAGAAGTTGCATGAACATCACAGACCGACGCTCACACGCTGTGTGAGCGTCGGCCACTGTTGGTTAATACTGATTCAGGCGGGCGATAGCTCCGCAGCCGCACGCGCAGCCCGCTCGATTGCCGCGGGATCAACAGCGCCCTTCCCCACCAGCCAGCTCCCGCCCACACACAGCACTGCGTCTTCGGCAAGCCAGTCCGGCGCCGACGCCAGGGTGATTCCGCCCGTGGGGCAGAAGCGCGCCTGCTGGAAGGGAGCTGCAAGCGCTTTCAGGGCCTTCAGCCCCCCGGCGGCTTCGGCAGGAAAGAATTTGAAGCGATCGAGCCCGAGGTCGAGCCCGCGCATGATGTCGCCTGCGGTTGCAACGCCGGGAAGGAAAGGAATTTCCCGGTCGCGGGCGCTGTGCGCCAGCTTTTCCGTAAGCCCGGGCGAAACGATGAATTCGGCGCCAGCAGCAATCGCGGCATCCAGATCGCGACAATTCAGGACCGTCCCTGCCCCGACGACTGCGCCCGGCACATCCTTCATGGCGCGGATCACCTCCAGCGCGGCGGCCGTGCGAAGAGTGACTTCCAGAACCCGAAGCCCGCCGGCGACAAGGGCCCTTGCGATTGCAACGCCCGACGCTGTGTCGTCAATCACAAGCACAGGGATCACGGGCCCCAACCGCATGATGGGTTCGATCCTGTTCATGGGCGGTCCCTTTCGAACCAGGCGGCAGCCGCGCCCAGAAGGCCAGGCTCGGGGTGGGTGATCCGGAGAATGGGGATGGCGGCCATTCGCGCTTCGAACCGACCCTTTGCGATGAAGCGGGCGTGGAAGCCGGATGCCGGCAACAGGTGCTGCACCCGCGGCAGCATGCCGCCCGCCAGCACGACGGCGTCGGCCCCTTGCGCGAGCGCAAGGTCGCCCGCCACACTGCCAAGTGCCAGGCACCAACGGTCAAAGGCGGCCTCTGCAAGCGGGTCCTTCTCGATCAGGGCCGCTTCCCACAGCGCCCTGTCGTCCCGCGATGGGACTGCCCTGCCTTCGATCGCTGCAAGTGCCGAGAGGATGTTGGCAAGACCCGGGCCCGCCACCACCCGCTCCACCGACACCCGGCGGAACTGCGCGCGCAACTGGCCGAGCACCATGTCCTCCAGGCTGTCGAGCGGGGCGAAGTCGATGTGGCCGCCTTCGGTCGCGATGACCCGGGGGCGCGCACCGGTCAGCAGCATTGCAACGCCGAGCCCTGTTCCGGGCCCGATCACGCTGACGACGCCCGCCTCGGGAATGCCGCCTTCGGGGCCTGCGACGGGCTCGAAATCCTTCGGCCCGCACGCGGAAACCGCGTGCGCAACAGCTGCGAAATCGTTGACGAGAATAGCGGAATCCAGACCGAGCCGTTCGGCGATATGGGCCGGTCGGATGACCCAGGGATTGTTGGTCAGCTTCAGAAGTTCACCATCGACTGGCGCCGCGACGGCAAGCGCTGCGTGGGTTGGCACGCTGCGCCCGAGGCCCTCGCGATAGGCTTCGAACGCGGTCTGCAGGCTGGCATGGTCTGCCACCTTCAGCTTCGCTTCGTGGGTCAGGGTGATCCTGCCATCATCGTGCCGGGTTGCGATGGCGAAACGGCAGTGGGTGCCCCCGATGTCGGCTGCAACCAGTTCCATCACAGACCAGCCGCCGCCAGAATGGGAGACGCGCCGAGCTCGGCGGCATCGCTTGCCTGCCGGAACAGGGCGAACAGCTCCCGGCCTGTCCCGTCGGCCTCTTCCGGAGGCGCGGCGGGGGCTCTGGCCGCGAATTCGGCTTCATCCACAAGCACATCGATCCGGCCGCTGTTGGCGCACAGCTTGATGATGTCGCCGTCGCGCACCCGGGCGAGCGGGCCGTTTGCGCCGCGCCCGTCGGCCAGCGCCTCGGGGCTCATGTGGATGGCGGCCGGCACCTTGCCGCTGGCGCCCGACATGCGGCCGTCGGTCACGAGGGCAACCCGGAAGCCCTTGTCCTGTAGCACGCCCAGCGGCGGGGTGAGCTTGTGCAGTTCGGGCATTCCGTTTGCGCGCGGGCCCTGGAAGCGGACCACCACCACCACGTCGCGGTCGAGTTCGCCCGCCTTGAAGGCGGCATTGACGGCCGCCTGGTCGTGGAACACCCGGGCAGGCGCCTCGATCGTCCAGCGTTCCGGGGCGACCGCGCTGGTCTTGAAGGTGCCGCGGCCGAGATTGCCCTGCACCAGACGCATTCCGCCATCGGCACGGAACGGAGCTGATACCGGGCGGAGGATGCTGTCGTCACGGCTTAGCGCGGGGGCATCGCGCCAGACCAGCTGGTCGCCATCCAGAACGGGCTCGCGCGCATAGTCTGCCAGGCCCTGCCCCGCGACAGTCAGGATGTCGGCGTGCACCAGCCCCGCATCCAGCAGCTCGCGAATGGTGAAGGCCATTCCGCCCGCCGCATGGAAATGGTTCACATCGCCCTGCCCCGACGGATAGACGTTGGCGATCATCGGCACCACGGCCGAGAGCTGGTCCATATCCTCCCAGTCGAGGTGGATTCCGGCCGCGCGTGCGATGGCCGGAAGGTGGATCGCATGGTTGGTGGAGCCGCCGGTTGCGAGCAGGCCGACGACGGCGTTCACGATCGCCTTTTCGTCGATGCAGTGGCCCAGCGGCCGGTAGTCCGCGCCTTCCCAGCCGATTGCGGCAAGGCGGTGGACGGCTGCGCGGGTGAGCTCCTGCCGGAGTTTCGTGCCCGGGTTCACGAAGGCCGCGTTGGGCATGTGGAGCCCCATCAGCTCCATCATCATCTGGTTGGAATTGGCGGTGCCATAGAAGGTGCAGGTGCCGGGGCTGTGGTAGCTCTGGCTTTCGGCCTCCAGCAGCTCGGCCTGGCCGACCTTGCCTTCGGCATGGAGCTGGCGGATGCGCTGCTTTTCCTTGTTGGGAAGGCCCGACGGCATCGGCCCGCCGGGGATGAGAATGGTCGGCAGATGGCCGAAGCGTAGCCCGCCGATGAGGAGGCCTGGCACGATCTTGTCGCAAATGCCCAGCATCGCGACGCCTTCGAACATGGCGTGGCTGAGGCCGACTGCCGTTGCCATTGCGATGGTGTCGCGGCTGAACAGGCTCAGCTCCATGCTGCTCTGCCCTTGCGTGACGCCGTCGCACATGGCCGGCACGCCGCCGGCGACCTGGGCCGTTGCGCCGACTTCGCGGGCGAAGACCTTCATCTGCTCGGGGTAGCGGCCATAGGGCTGGTGGGCCGACAGCATGTCGTTGAAGGCGGTGATGATTCCAATGTTGAAGGCCTTGCCCGCCCGGATCGTTGCCTTGTCGCCTTCGGCGGATGCAAAGCCATGCGCGAGGTTGGAGCAGGAGAGCGCGGTGCGGTTCAGGCCCTTGTCCCGCTCGCGGGCGATGAGGTCGAGATAGCGCTGCCGACGGTCGCGCGAGCGGTCGATGATTCGGGCCGTAATGGCCTCAACAGTCGGATGCAGCGGCATGGTCAGCCTCGCTTCTGCCCCCTCAGGGGCACCAGTGGATGTCGATTGCCTGGGACGTGTCGGCCAGAAGGCGGCCGATGGGATATTTCGACCCGGCGCCGTCCTTCAGGGCCTTTTCCAGAACCTTTCGCTTGTCGGCGCCGGTGATGTGGATGAGGACTGCGCGGGCTGAGAGGATCGCGGACTTGGTCAAGGTGACGCGGGAGACAGGCGCCTCCGATGGCAGGGGATCGGGCGTGACGCCGACGGCGCGGTGCGGCGCTGTGAGTGCGGCATCGAGATCGGGGCCGGGGAAGATGGAGGCGGTGTGGCCGTCTGCGCCCATGCCCAGCCAGACGAGATCTAGCGGCCAGTGCACAGCCTGAAGGCGGGCGTCTGCGGCCTTGCCGGCTTCCGTTACAGGAAGGTCACCGCCCGTCAGCGGGAGGACGCGCGCGCCCAGCGGCAGGAAGCGTTCGGCCAGCATGCGCACGTTCGACAGCTTGTCGTGCACGGGCACCAGGCGGTCGTCGGTTGGGACGATCGTGACGTCCTTCCACTTGAGCTTGGCCTTTTTCAGCAGTTCGAGGGCAGCAAGCGGGGTGTTGCCGCCCGGAAAGGCCACGACGGCGTCGCCGCGCGCATCCAGCGCGCTTTCGATCACGAACTGGGCATCGCCAGCCACCGCCTCGGAGAGTTCCTGAGCCGAGTCATACTCCCACCATTCCGCTTCGATCATAATGTCAGTCTCCTTCGAAGCGGGGCGCTTAATCGTTCCAGCTGGCATTGTCGCGCTCGATCAGCGCGATAGCAGCCGATGGGCCCCAGCTTCCGGCGGTGTAGGGCTTGGGTTGCTGGTCGTTTTCGGCCCAGCCTTTGCGGATCCCGTCGATGAAGGCCCATTGCGCCTCCACCTCGTCGCGGCGGACGAACAGGGTCTGCCGGCCTTCAATCAAGTCGAGAAGCAGCTGTTCGTAGGCGATCCGGCGGCGGGTGTCGGCAAAGGCATCCTTGTTGCCGATGTCGAGCGAGACGGGGCGGAGCGAGATTCCGCCACGCGACAGGCCCGGCACCTTTGACATCAGCTGGAGCTGGATATTCTCTTCGGGCTGCAGGCTGATGAGGAGCCGGTTGGGCTCCATGCCCTTCACGCTGTCGCCGAAGATCGAATGAGGCACTTCCCTGAAGGCGATCAGGATCTCGGACTTTCGGGCGCCCAGGCGCTTGCCTGTGCGAAGGTAGAAAGGCACGCCCTTCCAGCGCCAGTTGTCGACATGGGCCTTCAGAGCAACGAAGGTCTCGGTGGCAGACGGTTTGCCGAGCTCGTCAGCATAGCCGCGGACGGGCTGGCCGCCGACGGCGCCTGCCACATACTGACCCGTGACGCTGTGGCTGGCGACGCTGCTGCTGTCGATCGGGCGCAGCGAGTTCAGGACCTTCACCTTCTCGTCGCGAACGGCGGTGGCGGTAAAGTGGCTGGGCGGCTCCATCGCAACAAGGGCGAGGAGCTGGAGCATGTGGTTCTGCACCATGTCGCGCAGCGCGCCAGCGCCGTCATAGAAATCGACCCGGCCTTCAAGGCCGACGGTTTCGGCAACGGTGATCTGCACATGGCTGATCGCGTCGGAGCGCCAGAGCGGTTCGAACAGCACATTGGCAAAGCGCAGCGCCATCAGGTTCTGGACAGTTTCCTTGCCCAGATAATGGTCGATGCGGAAGATCTGCCGCTCGGCAAAGGCGGCCGCGACCGCATCGTTGATTTCGGCCGAGCTGCCGAGATCGGAACCGAGCGGCTTTTCGAGGCCGATGCGGACGTTGGGGCCGGCAAGGCCGGCACCTGCGAGGCCTTCGATGGTGGCCTTGAACAGCGAAGGGGCCGTGGAGAGGAAGATGCTGATGGGCCGGTCTTCGGGGCATTGGCCCGACCCGCAAGCCGCCTGGGCAAGGCGGTGGTAGCCCGACATGTCGGTCGCATCGAGCGGGACGTAGGAGAGCTGTGCGAGGAAGGCGTCTGCCCGGGCGGAGTCGCCGAGGCCGGCTGCCACGTGGGAGGCCAGCGCCTCGGCTGCCATGGCGCGGAAGCCTTCGTCGTCGAGCTTGCTGCGCGCGGTGCCGACGATACGGAGGTCTGCGGGAAGGAGGCCGTCGATCGACAGCCCGTAGAGCGAGGGAAGCAGCATCCTGCGCGAGAGATCGCCCGTGGCGCCGAAGAGGAGGACTGCGGTCATGCGCAAAACCCTAGCAACAGAATGCTGCAAGGCCAGTGCTGAATACGATTGCAGGCTGGTGATTGGCTACAGGGCGCGAAAACGGACGGCCATCCCGCCACCGGGTGCCAGAGTCACGGCCAGCCTGTCGGTGGACATGACGACCCGCCTGCTGATGGCAATGTTTGCGCGGGCCTGGGTTCGGAAGTCCGCGCCCGGGCCATCGGCGTAGATCTGCGCTTCGTAGCGGCGGCCGGGGGTGAGGAAACCCAGGGGCAGATCGGTGGAGCGTGCGGTCTCGTCGGTGCCGGCGCCCAGATACCAGTCCTCGGAGTTGCGGTCCTTGCGGACGATGACGGCATGTTCGCCGATGGCGCCTGCCAGCACGCGGCTGTCGGCCCAGTCTGCCGGCACGTCTTTTATGAATCGAAAGGCGTCCGGGTGTTTTGCGTAATTCTCGGGCAGGTCTGCGGCCATCTGGATGGGCGAGTAGATCAGCACATACAGCGCGAGCTGGCGGGCCATGGTGCTGGCGATCGGCTCCCCGCCCTTGCCGGTGAGGCTGAGGATGCCCGGCGTATAGTCCATCGGACCGGCGAGCATGCGGGTGAAGATGAGGTCGAGCTCATGGGAGGGCGGGTTCCTTGGGTCGCCCCAGGCATTGTACTCCATGCCGCGGGCGCCTTCGCGGGCGACCCAGTTGGGCCAGGTGCGCCGGAGGCCTGTGTCCTTGATGGGTTCGTGCGGGTTCACCGCGATGCGGCGCTTCGCGGCCTCTTCGACAACCTTCAGATGGTGGCGGCTCATCACCTGGCCGTCGTGCCACTGGAAGCTGCCGTCGGGGGCCTGGATTCCGCCGGCGTCGGCGACATAGCCGGTCTTCACGCTGTCGACGCCGAGACGCTGGTAGAGATCGAGCGCCTGGGAAAGCTGGGACTCGTAAACCTTGATGTTCCCGCCGGTCTCGTGGTGGCCCATCAGCGCCACGCCCTTCCCTTTTGCGTAGCGGGACAGGCCTTCGAGATCGAAATAGGGGGTCGGCTTCGTGAAATCGAAATCATGGCCGGTGCCGAACCAGTCGCCGTCCCAGCCCGGGTTCCAGCCTTCGACGAGCACGCTCCTGAAGCCGTTGGCGACCGCGAAATCGATGTAGTGCCGCGTGTTGGCGGTGGTCGCCCCGAGCTTGGGGCCGGTGGCCCAGCTGGAGGTGCCGAGATGCATTTCCCACCAGACGCCGACATATTTGTGGGGTTTGAACCACTTGCCGATGTCGGGGATGCGGCTCGGCTCGTTGAGGTTCAGGATGATATCGGAGGCGTGATATAGAGCCGGCGCATCTGCCCCCACCAGCAGCACGCGCCAGGGCGTTGCGAACGGCAGGTTGCGCACCACGCTGGGCCCCGTGCCCGACGGCGACAGGCGGGCCTTGAAGCGTTGGCCCTCCACCCGCCGCAGCCACATGCCGGCATAGTCGACAAGGGCCGCTTCGTGGATCGCGAGGTGCAGGCCGCTTTCGGTGCGGAAGGTGATGGGCGTGTGGGCCTGCGCGACTTCAGCGATTGGCGTGCGGTTGTGGATATACTCGTAGCGGTTCCATTCCCCGCCGGGGATCCACCAGGCGGTGCCGACCTCTGCCACATCGAACTCGGTCAGTTCCTCGACGATGCGGGCGGTCTTCAGGTTCGGCTGCTCGGGAAACTCGATGCGAAAGCCGAGGCCGTCGTCGAACAGGCGAACGCGCAGGCGCAGCACCCGCTTCAGCGGGGTCTTTTCCCGGAAGGTGACGGTCAACTCGTTGTGCCGGTCGGTCACGAAGCGCCGTTCGCCCCAGGGCTGCTCCCAACGGGTATCGGCGCTGCGCCGTTCAACTGACGCGATCTCCAGATTGCGCTCGAGTTTTGGGGCATCTGCGAGGATGAAGCCAAGCCTGGACTTGCCGATGACGGCCACGCCATTTCGGCTGAGCGACCAGTCCGGGCGGCCGTCGGGGTTGAGTTCGACGCTGAGGCGAAGTGCGCCGGAAGGCGAGCTGACCGTTTCGGGCGCCGCCGAGACCGCCTTGGCTGCCGTGAGCGCCACCAGGCCGGCCAGCAGGAGCAGGAGATTCCGCATGCCCGTCAGCCCTCCACCGCAAGGCCGCCGAACGGCGGCAGCAGGTTCGGTTCGGCGCCGTTCACGGCAACCACCACCCGGCCTTCAAGGTCGATCGGCCGGGGCGTCGTGCCGAAGTTGAAGGCGAGCCTGATCCGCCGGTTGTCGATCCAGCGTTCGAAGCGCAGCAGATCGCCATCGGCCTCGATCCGCTCCATTCGGCCGAACTGAAGGGCAGGCTCGGCCTTGCGAAGCGCAACCAGCTGGCGGGTGAGGTTCAGCAGCGAGTCCGGGTCGGCCTCCTGCCGGTCGACGGCAAGCGCTGCATGTTCGGTCCCCACCCTGAGCCAGGGCCGCGCGGCAGAAAAGCCGAGGTTCGGTCTGTCGGCTTCCCACGCCATCGGGGTCCGTGCCCCATCGCGCGACAGGGTCAGCGGCCAGTTGGAGATCGCTTCCGGATCCTGCAGCTCGTCGAAGGGGATTTCCACCTGGGTCAGGCCAAGCTCCTCGCCATAGTAGAGGAACGGGTTCCCTCGCAGACTCATCAGCATCAGCATCGTCATGCGCGCAAAGGCGAGCCGGTTGTCGGGGCTTGCCCAGCGCGACAGGCCGCGCGGGCTGTCGTGGTTGGTCAGTGCCCAGCTCGGCCAGCCAAGGCCGGGCTGGTCCGGCCAGTCGGCAAGGGCTGCTGCCACCACCTTCGGGGTTAGCCGCTCGGCATAGAGAAAGGCAAAGCTGTAAGCGGAGTTCAGGTGCCGGTCGTCGGCGGTGAAGGCGCGCATCTCGGGGATTGGATCCGGGCCGCCCACTTCGGCGACCGTGAAGGTCACACCATAGCCATCCAGAAGCTGCCGCAGCCGCACAAGGAAACCCGGAATGTTCGGGTGGGACTGGTTGTAGCACTTCAGCTGATAGTCGAACGGGCGGGTGCGCGGCCCCGGGGGTGCTGGCGGATTGTCGGTCAACGCCGGGTCGTGCATCGCGAAGTTGATGGCATCCACCCGGAAGCCGTCGACACCCCGGTCCAGCCAGAATTTGGCCGACTGCAGCAGCGCTTCCTGAACCGCGGCGTTGTGCAGGTTCAACTGGGGCTGGCTGCACAGGAAATTGTGCATGTAATATTGTCGGCGCCGCGCATCCCAGGTCCAGGCAGGGCCGCCGAAGACCGACTGCCAGTTGGACGGTGGGGTGCCATCGGCCTTTGGGTCGGCCCAGACATACCAGTCGGATTTGCTGCCGGTGCGTGCCTCGCGGCTCTGCCGGAACCAGTCATGCTGGTCGGAGGTGTGGGCATAGACCTGGTCGATGATGACCTTCAGCCCCAACACATGGGCGCGGGCGATAAGCGCATCGAAGTCCGCGAGTGTTCCAAAGCTTGGATCGACATTGCAATAATCCGCAATGTCATAGCCGAAGTCCTTCATAGGTGACGTGAAGAAGGGGGACAGCCAGATTGCGTCGACACCGAGGCTTGCCACATGATCGAGCCGGCTGGTGATCCCCGGCAGGTCGCCGATGCCGTCGCCGTTGGAATCCTGAAAGCTGCGCGGATAGATCTGGTAGACGACAGCGCCCTTCCACCAGGGTGTCGCAGCCGTTGCTGCCGTCGCGTCCCGCTCCATCACGCTGCTCATCGAACTGCCACCGCCCCTGCACAGACTAGCGTTCCGAACGCTGGCATTTCGACCGTCAGCGTGCCCGGCGCTGCGGGTTGCGGGCAATTGCCCAGAAGCGATTTCGTCACATCGATCCGGGGATCGACCATCACATTGGCCTTCAACGGCTGGGCTGACGTGTTGAAGATCACGATGGTGTCGAGGAAGGGGGCGCGATTGCCTTCCGGTAGCCGGCGGGCAACCGCGAACAGGCCGGGCGCCTCGGTTGCAGCCTCGAGCACCCGCTGCTCACCGCGCTGAAGCGCAGGGTCCGACTGACGGACCTTCGCCAAGGCGGCGATATGGGCGTAGATCGGGTGACGCGTGTCGAAGTTGGCCTGCGCTGTGGTTGCCGTCGTGCCCAGCAGCATGTTGTCGTTGTAGACTTCGACCTGCGACGGGAAGAGCGGCTCGCGCGCATCCTGGTCATTGCCGTCGCCGACAAAGCCCTGCTCGTCACCCGAATAGATGGTCGGCACACCTCGCAGGAACATCAGCATGCTGTGCCCCAGTTTCACCCGCGCCAGCTGTTCGGCTTCGTCTGCATCCGGGTTGGCCTTGCGGACGAAGGTGGAAAAGCGGCCCATGTCGTGGTTGCCGAGGAAGGTCGGCAGCTGCTGCGGCGCGCCGGGGCCGCCTGCGTAGAGCGGGTCCTTGAAAAAGGTCTGCGCCAGGACGAGCGGTGGCTTGTTTTCGGCCACCACCTGCGTGACGGCCGACTGGAAGGCAAAGTCGAGCACTGCGGGGTAGCTGTCCACCCGGGTGAAGCGGGCGAGATTGCCGGCGTCGGGGTCAAAGACTTCGCCGAAGATGTGGAAATTGGGGATGCCCCTGGCCTTGGCGCGGGCCAGCATGGCCGGCACGAAGGCCTGCCAGAACTCCGGGTTCACATGGCGGGCGGTGTCGATGCGGAAGCCGTCGATCCCGTATCTGTCGATCCAGCCGCCGAAGATGTCGATCATGCCTTCGACCACGCGCGGGTGGGCGGTGTTGAGATCGTCGAGGCCGGAGAAGTCGCCCCAGACGGCGCTTTCGCCCTTCCAGAAGCTGTCGCCCCGGTTGGAGTAGTAGATTGGGTCGTTGAGCCAGGCGGGGGTCTTCACGCCCTCTTCGCCCTTGGGCACATAAGGGGTGTAGGCCCAGCGCGGATCGGTCAGCCGGGCGAAATTCTCGGCCGTCTGCTCTGCCTTGCCGTCGCCTGCGAAGCTGGCGTTGATCGGCGCGCCCTGCGGCCCTCCCCTGCGGCTCCAGGGATAGTCGCCCCGGCTGCGATAGGCGCAGTCGTTCTCAGGGCATTCCCGGTACTTGATCACGTCGGCCGTGTGGTTGGTGATGATGTCGAGATAGACCTTCATGCCGCGCCCATGAGCTGCCGCAATCAGGGCCTTCAGATCGGCTTCGGTTCCCAGATGCGGATCGACCGCCGTGAAGTCGGTGATCCAGTAGCCATGATAGCCCGAGGATTCCTTGCCCGGCTGCCCCTGCACGGGCTTGTTCCTGTAGATTGGACCGAGCCAGATGGCGGTGGCGCCAAGGCCCTGGATATAGTCCAGCCGCGCAGTCAGGCCCTTCAGGTCCCCGCCGAGGTAGAAGCCCTTGTGGGTCGGATCGAAGCCGTGGTCGAGACGACCGCCTTTCAGGCCGCCCCGGTCGTTCTTCGGATCGCCATTCTCGAAGCGGTCAGGCAAGACGAAGTAGATCACTTCCTCTTCCGGCCCGCGGGCGCGGACGGCTTCGGGGCCGGCGGCAGCAGCAGCTGCGATGGCCTGCGCTGGCGCTGCGATGGGAAATGCCGCAACGCCGGCCATCAACGACAGGAACAGCGCGCCCAGATGCCGCCCCTTTCGAGCAACGTCCCGTCTCATGCGCGCATCTCCTTGAATTCGGTTCGCTGCGCTGCGCAGTGGCGCGCGAGGAAGGCGTCGTGCAGCGGCATTGCGGCTGCCCGCTCGCGGCAGATGCGCGCCTGCAGCGCAAGGAACTCGCCAAGCTCTGCCGGCGAGAGCTGTTCGGCCAGCGGATGCCAGCCTTCGGGCTCGATCCCCTGCCCCAGCAGCACCTGCACCCAGCCCACTTCGGTGAACAGTTCGGTGCCGTCGCGGAAGATGCGGCCAGCCTCGCGGAACAGTTCGATCCGGGCTGCAAGGCTGTCGGGGATCGGCATGGCAGCACAGTGGCGCCAGAAGGCCGTGTCGTCGCGCGCGGTCGCCTTGTAGTGCAGCACGATGAAGTCGCGGATGCGCTCCATCTCGAAGGCGGCCTGCCGGTTGTAGTCGGCGATTGCCCGCGGGTCTGGCCGGTCGGCGGGAAGGAATGCAAGGATCCGCTCGATCGCAGATTGCACCATGTGGATGGAGGTCGACTCCAGCGGCTCGAGGAAGCCGCTGGCAAGGCCGACGGACACGCAGTTGCGGTGCCAGGCCTGGGCTCGGCGCCCGGTGGTGAAGGTGAGCCTGCGCGGTTCGGCAAGTGCCTGGCCGTCGAGACTGGTGAGCAGCTGGAAGGCGGCTTCGTCGTCGGAGAGGTGCTCAGAGCAATAGACCAAGCCGTTGCCGGTGCGATGCTGCAGCGGGATGCGCCACTGCCAGCCAGCGGCCCGCGCAGTGGAGCGGGTGTAGGGCGTGACCGGCTCGGTGCGTTCGGATGGAACGGCAAGTGCCCTGTCTGCGGGCAGCCAGTTCGACCAATCCTCGTAGCCGATGCCGAGCGCTTCGCCGATCAGAAGGCCGCGGAAGCCAGAGCAATCGATGAAGAGGTCGCCTTCGATGCGGCGGGCGCCTTCGACTTGAACGGCCGCGATGTCGCCATCCGCGGCGAGATCGACCCGCTCGATGCGGCCCTCGTGGCGGACGACGCCTCGAGCTTCGGCATAAGTCCTGAGGTGGGCCGCGTAGAGGCCGGCGTCGAAATGATAGGCGTAGGGGATGGGCTGGCGGGTGACACTGGCCGGGCCGCTGTCGCGTTCGAAGCGGTTGGAAAGGGCTGCAACCACATTGGGGCAATAGCTGCCGAGGTCTTGGGCGAGGCCGAGTGCGCGGGCGCGGCGCCAATAATGGTGGAACTGCACAAGGCCGAGGTCGCGGCCGACAGCGCCGAAGCCGTGCATGTAGCTGTGGCCCAGGCGCGCCCAGTCGACGAACTGGATGCCGAGCTTGATCGTGCCCTGGGTGGCCGCAAGGAACTGGTTTTCGTCCAGGCCGAGTGCGCCGTTGAACAGGCGGATCTGCGGGATGGTTGCTTCGCCGACGCCGACGGTGCCGATCGCGTCGGATTCGACGAGGTCGATCTGCCAGCCGGTTTCGAGGAAGCGCGCGAAGGCTGCAGCCACCATCCAGCCCGATGTGCCGCCGCCGACGATGACGATCCTGCGCGGGCGGGCGGATAGTCCGTCACGCGGGGCCGTCATGCATCGTCTCCCATCTGTTGACTGCGGGGCGACCGGGGTTGCCGGCCGCCCACGCCGATCAGAAGCGGTAGTTCACACCGAACAGGAAGCGCCGTCCATAGCTCTCGCTGTCGCGAACCAGGCGCTGGTCGGGGATGAAGTAGGTGCTGAACGGCTCGTTGGTCAGGTTGTAGGCCTGGGCGAGCAGGGTCACACCCTCCAGCGCAGTGCCTTCCTGGAATTCGTAGCCGATCTGGGCGTCGACGATGGTTTCACCGTTCGCGAAGCGCCGCTCGAGGCCGCCGCCGAAGCCGCGCCGGTCTGCGAGGAAGCTGGAGCGGTGGCGGACGGAGCCGCGGACCTGGAAGCCGCTGCGCTCGAAATAGGCGGTTGCGTTCCAGACGTGGCGTGACAGGCCCGGAAGCGGTTCCGTCGGGTCACCCGGGTTGGGCTCGATCTCGCTTTCGGTGAAGCTGTAGCTGCCCTGCAGGCCGAAGCCGTCGAGCGATTGCGAGAAGACGTTGAACGGCAGGGTGCCGGCGAGTTCGAAGCCGTAGAGCTTGCCGCCTTCGCCGTTGTTCCAGATGCTGACGAAGCCTTCGCGAATTGCCGGCTCGACCGTCCCGCGGATCGGGAAGCCGGTGAAGTCCTGGAGCACCTGCTGTTCGTAGATGTAGCTCTTCAGGTTCTTGTAGTAGCCGGCGACCGAGACATAGGCCTCTGGGCCGAAGTACTTTTCGAGGCTGATGTCGACGCCATCAGCAATCCAGGGCCGGAGCTTGGGGTTGCCGCCGCTGCCTGACCAGGGCGAGCAGCCCAGGTTCACATCGGGGCAGGCCACCTGCGCTTCGTTGAAGTTGTAGTTGATGCTGGCGCGCATGTCGTTCATCTTCGCGCGGGCCAGTTGGCGACCAAGGCCCAGGCGCGCCACGAAGTCGTTCTCGCCGCGCAGCACCAGGTTCAGGGTGGGGAGCGCATAGAGGTAGCTGGCGCCGTCGCTGATCGGCGCATTGATCACGCCGGTCCCGGTGCCCGACGAGGCAATGCCGTCGGAGCGCTGGTCGGTGTTGACCAGCTGGACGCCGACGTTGCCGGTCAGGCGGTTGCCGCCAAGCTGGGTGTCGATGTTCAGCTGCAGATAGCCGGTCAGCACGTCTTCCCGCACGCGCCAGCCCTTGGTGCTGACATCGGCGTTGGGGTTGCGGACCTGGTTGTAGATGCCGCTGTCGAGAAGGCCCTGCACATCATAGGCGATGGTTTCGCCAAGGCCGAGGAAGCCGAGGTTCGCACCACGATCATACAGGAACTCGCCCGGGATCGGCACCGAGGTGGTACCGTCGGTGTTTGCGCGCAGGCCGAGGAAGAATTCGTTCGGGGTCAGGCGCTTCACGCGACCGGTGTAGTTGAAGCCGACTTCGGCCGAGCGGAAGATGCCGCCGAGGTCGCGCTCCACACCGAAGCGCAGGGCAAGCAGTTCATCCTTGATCGCGCGCTCGTTGTAGTAGCCGTCCTGGCCGCCAGGAATGATGTCGCCACCCCAGCCCTGCGGGCTGGTGAGCTGGATCAGGTTCGGGTCGGCATAGTTCAGCGACGGGGAGAATTTGGCGCCGCGGCCGTTCATCTCGAAGCCCAGCGTGTCGGTGGCGCCAAGCGGACCACGGCCAGTGCCGGAATAGGTTTCGACGTCGAGGTCGGTGCGGTCGACTGCCGAATAGCTGACATCGATGTTCGCGCGCAGGATGTCGTTTCCGGCCTGGATGTTCCAGCCAGCGGAGAAAAGGTCTGCGTCGCGGTTGACGATGTCGTTGCGGACCACGCCCTTCACGTTCGTGTACTGGCCGGCGGTCACGAAGCCGTCCTCGACGGTCGGGTTCGGCTGCAGCTGGGCTGCCGACCAGAAGAGCGGGAGTTCGACACCGCGGCGGATCTTGTGGTCTTCGAAGCGCGAATAGAAGAGGTCGACCGAGGTCGAGAAATTCTCGCTCGGCGCCCATTCCAGCGTGCCGTTGATCGACTTGCGCTCGAGCGTGCCGGACGAGGCATAGGGCTTGGAGCCGCCGATCACGGCTGCGCCGTTCGGCCCGCCGGTCGGGTAACCCCAGGCTTCGAAGCGCTCGATCGGGATTTCCTGCTTCAGCACGCTGGCCGAGACAGAGATGCCGATGGTGTCGTCGGCGAACTGGTCGATGTAGGTGCCCGAGAAGCGGTAGCCCCAATTGCCGGCATCCGGGTTCAGCTGCGGCGCGTCGATATAGTCGGCCCGGGCGCTGAGCGCGATGGTCCGCTTGCCATGCGCGAGCGGCTTCACCGTGCGCATGTCGACGGTGCCCGAAAGGCCGGCGCCGATGAGGTTGGCGGACGGTGTCTTGTAGACATTCACCTGGCCGATCATTTCGGCCGGGAACTGGTCATAGTCGACACCGCGGTTGTCGCCAGTTGTGACCTGTTCGCGACCATTGAGCAGCGTGGTCGAAAAGTCGGGCGCAAGGCCACGGATCGAGAGGTTCTGGGCGCGGCCGCCTTCGCGCTGGGTTGCAAGACCCGGCAGGCGGGAGAGCGATTCCGCGATCGAGGTGTCGGGCAGCTTGCCGATGTCGACCGCCGAGATGCTTTCGACGATGAGGTCGGAGTTCTTCTTTTCGGCAATTGCGTTGGCGAGGCTGGCGCGGAAGCCGGTCACGACGATTTCCTCGTCGGCGGCTGCGGGAGCGGCCTGTGCGAACACGGCCTGTGCTGCAAAGATAGCAATAGCGCTGGCCGAGGCCTTCAGCAGCAGATGGCCGGAAGCAAGGGCCGACTGGCGGCCCGCAGACGTCGCGTGCATGTGATACTCCCCAATCCCTGCCGGTGGCTGCGCTTTTCGCCCGAACTTCGGGTGCGCCCCATCCGCACATGTTTTATTGCTGATGCGTTACTATCTTCCGCCGACACGCATTCTGGTTCAAGGAAGCCACATACGTATGCGCAAATGCATCGGGAGACGCCGTGTCCTCAAAGACACAGCCATTGGGGAGTGGACCGAAGCCTGAAGGCGACCCCCTTCAGCCGCGGGCGGAGCGTGCGCCGACCTCCTTCGACATCGCGCATCTGGCAGGTGTTTCGCAGCCGACCGTCAGCCGCGCGCTGTCGGGCTCGCCGATGGTCTCGGAAGCGACGCGGCTGAGGATCGAGGCCATTGCCCGCCAGCTGAACTACAAGGTCGACAAGGCGGCCTCGTCGCTCAGGAAGCGCCGCTCGGACACCATCGCCCTCCTTTTCTTCGAGGATCCGACCGCCGACGAATCGCTGATCAACCCCTTCTTCGTTGCCATGCTGGGCTCGATCACGCGGGCGGCCAAGCGCGCGGGCTATGACCTTCTGGTCAGCTTCCAGCAGCTCTCCGACGACTGGCACAAGGACTATGAGGACAGCCACAAGGCCGACGGGCTGATCCTGCTCGGCTATGGCGACTGGGAGCTGTACCGCGAGCGGGTGAAGCAGCTGGCGGCGCAGGGCACGCGCTTTGCCCGCTGGGGATCGGTGGAAGCAGCGCAAGGTCTCGACCGGCTGGGCACCACCATCGGGTCCGACAACCGGGCCGGCGGGCGGATGGCCGCCGAGCATCTTATCGGGCTTAGCCGCCGCAACATCGCTTTCCTAGGCCATGCGGCAAGCAGCTATCCCGAGTTCGAAGCCCGCTTCCTGGGGGTTTTCGATGCACTTGCAGCAGCCGGCCTTCCCCCGCCGCTGCAGGCCGACGCCATCACCACCGAGGAGGCGGGCGCCGCCGCAACCCATGCTCTGATCGAATCCGGCGAGCCCTTCGATGCGATCGTCGCAGCCTCCGACCTGATCGCGATCGGGGCGATGCGCGCGCTCGCAGACCGGGACCTGAAGGTGCCCGGCGACATCGCCGTCACCGGCTTCGACGACATTCCGGCGGCCGCAAGCACCCGACCGCCGCTGACCACCGTGGTGCAGGACACCCAGCGCGCCGGCCAGCTCCTGGTCGATTCGGTGCGCGCCCAGATGGAAGGGCTGCCGGCGCCGGGCGAGATGCTGCCGACCCGGCTTCTGGTGCGGAGATCCTGCGGCGCAGCCTGAGGCCCCGTTGCCAGCGCCGGCGAATCGCGCCAGCCTCGCGCACGTGAAGGGCCCCGGGTATCCGGGATGCGAGGTGTTGCCCGGGCATCCGGGCGGGGATCGAGGATCAGGATGGACACGGCGGCAACATCGGCCCGCATCGAACGGCCACGCCAGAGCTTCTGGGGACTGTGGAACCTGAGTTTCGGATTCTTCGGAATCCAGATCGGTTTTGCGCTGCAGAATGCCAATGTTTCCCGCATCTTCCAGTCGCTTGGTACATCGATAGATGATCTGGCGTTCCTCTGGATCGCCGGGCCCGTCACGGGCCTGCTGGTACAGCCCATCATCGGCTATTTCTCGGACCGGACCTGGACCCCGCTTGGCCGTCGCCGCCCCTATTTCCTGGCAGGTGCGCTGCTTGCGAGCCTTGCGCTTGTCGGCATGCCCAACTCGCAGGCGCTGTGGTTTGCGGCCGGGATGCTGTGGATCCTCGACGCGTCGCTGAACATCGCGATGGAGCCATTCCGCGCCTTCGTGGGCGACATGGTCTCGGAAAAACAACGCACTGCGGGCTATGCCTTCCAGACTGTGTTCATTGGTGCCGGCGCTGTTGCGGCGAGCCTCGCGCCGGCCGTGCTCACGCAGGTCTTCGACGTGTCGAACGTGGCGCCCCCGGGCGAGGTCCCGCCCTCGGTGCGGCTGGCCTTCTACATCGGCGCAGCCTCGCTTCTGGTGGCCGTGCTGTGGACGGTGTTCACCACGCGCGAATACACGCCCGAACAGATGCAGGCCTTCGAAGGGACCAGCGCCCAGACCGCCGAGGAGGAGCCGCTTGCAACGCCGATCAACGGCTTCTGGTGGGCAACTGCCGGCGCCATCGTGGTCCTGCTGGTGGCGCAGCTCGGCCTCGACAAGCCGGTCTACATCCTTGGTGGCGCGCTGCTGCTCTATGGCGGGCTGCAGGAGTTCACCCGCCGCCGCGCGATTGCCGGGAAGCCGGCCGGCCCAGTCACCCAGATCATCTCGGACCTCACCCGGATGCCGGGCGCGATGAAGCGCCTGGCGCTGGTGCAGTTCTTCACCTGGATCGCGCTGTTCATATTGTGGATCTACTCGACCCCGGTGGTCACCCAGTACATGTATGGCACCACCGACACGGCATCGCGCGCCTTCAACGATGGGGCGGACTGGGTGGGTGTGCTGTTTGGCATCTACAACGGGGTGGCCGCCCTCTATGCCTTTGCCCTGCCTGCGATTGCTGCAAGACTTGGGCGCAGCAACACGCACATCCTGGGGCTGCTGGCGGGGGCGGCCGGCTTTGCCCTGTTCCTGGTGATCCGCGATCCGATGTGGCTGATCGCGTCGATGGTGCTGATCGGCATCGCCTGGGCGTCGATCCTGACCATGCCCTATGCCATCCTGTCGTCGGTTCTGCCGCAGGCGAAGCTGGGTGTGTTCATGGGGCTTTTCAACATCTTCATCGTGCTTCCGCAGCTTCTGGTTTCAGCCGTGATGGGCAATGTGATGAAGCTGGCCTTCCCCGGGGAACCGATCTGGCTGATGGGGATTGCGTCGGCGATGCTGGTAGCGGCAGCATTCGCGATGCGGAGTGTGCGCCACTGATCGCCGCAGAGCGGCTCTAGGCCGCAAAGCTTTCGGGTTCGGCGCGGCAGTGGGCTGCGATCCAGTCGGCGTGGGTTGGGGCTTCAGCGGCGACTGACGTGATGGCGTCGCGAAGCTGCGCGAGCCGCTTGGCCCCGGGAACAAACTGCGCCCGGTGCGCGACCAGCGGGTCCGGACTGCGGGGCAGATTGCCCTGCCCCACATGGACTGCGAGCCAGTTCGGGTTCTGGAACAGCTCATAGCCGTCCGACACGAGGCGTCCGTGGCTGGCGAACTGGGCGATGCGGTTGGCGAGGTTGTCGGGCACCGCCTGTTGGGCAGCGTGGCGCCACAGCTCGCCGTCGGTGCGGCGGTTCAAATGGTAGTGGAGGATCAGGAAGTCGCGGATCCGCTCCCACTCGGTTTGCGTAGTGCGGTTGTATTCGTCGCGCACATGGGGGGCGAAATCGCGATCGGGGAACAGCGCGAGCAGGCGGGTGATTCCGGTTTGGATCAGGTGGAGGCTGGTCGATTCGAGCGGCTCCAGGAAGCCGGCCGCGAGCCCGATCGCGACCACATTGCCGCGCCAGGCCTGCCGCCGCCCGGCCTTGAAGGTGAGGAGGCGGGGTTCGGCAAGCGGCTTGCCGTCGACATGGGCGAGCAGGATGTCGCGCGCCTCTTCCTCCCCCAACAGCGCGCTACAAAAGACATGGCCGTTGCCGGTGCGGTGCTGCAGCGGGATGCGCCACTGCCAGCCGGCCTTGTGCGCGATGGAGCGGGTGTAGGGCGTGAAATCGGCACTGTTTTCGGTCGGTACGGCAATCGCCCGGTCGCAGGGTAGCCAGTGCGACCAGTCCTCGAAACCGGCGTCGAGCGCGCCCTCGATCAAGAGCGCGCGGAAGCCCGAGCAATCGATGAACAAGTCGGCTGCCACACGGACACCATCGGCCAGCACCACCTCGCGGACATGGCCACTGTTTCCGTCGATCTCGGCGGAAAGCACCTGCCCCTCGATCCGTCGGACCCCCAGCTTTTCGCCATGCGCCCTGAGGAAACGACCGTAAAGCATTGCATCGAAATGATAGGCATAGTCGTGGGTGGACTGCACCAGCCGCGGGTCGCGGGTGGGTGGAAGGAAGCGGCCGGCCTTGGCAAGGCCCCAGGCCATGCTGTGTTCGTCGAGCGCAGGCGCCTCTCCGGAGGCATGGGCCTTGGCCCACCAATGGTGCAGGGGCACGGCGTCGAAGTCGGTGCCGTGGGAGCCGAAGGGATGGAAATAGCGGTTGCCCTGCCAGCCCCAGTTCACGAACTGGATGCCCAGCTTGAACGAGCCCTGGGTGGCGGCAACGAATTCGCTCTCGCTGAGCCCTAGCTGCTGGTTGAACAGGCGGATCGGCGGGATCGTCGCCTCGCCGACTCCGACGATTCCGATTTCCTGCGATTCGATCAGCGTGATGCGGGCGGTGCTGCCCTTCCCCAGGCCGAGCCCGTTGGCGAGCGCGGCAGCGGCCATCCAGCCGGCCGAGCCGCCGCCGACAATCACCACGTCCCGGATGCGCCGGTCGGTCGTCATCCCTCTCCCCTCCGCTTATCCTGCCTGCCCATCGCTGCCACAGGGCGGGCCATGGGCAAAGGGAATTGCTTGCGGGCCTGTTGCGGCAAACCCCCCATAGCCTCCTGTTGCGGCGGGCGCGCCCCTTGGGTAACAGGGGGGCAACCCAGTGCCAATCACCGCAAAGGCTCGCCCGTGGCATCCGCCGTTTCCGCCTCTCCGCTCGCTGCCCGCGAAGCCATGATCGACAGCCAGCTGAAGCCCTGCGGAGTCGTGTCCGTGCGGACCGTTTCGGCCTTCTATGCCGTGGCGCGCGAGGATTTCGTTCCGGCCGCCCGCCGCGGCGTTGCCTATGTGGATGCGGCGCATCCGCTGGGCGGGGGCCGCGAGCTGATGGCGCCGCTGTCGCTTGGGCTTCTGGTGGAACAGGCCGCCGTGCAACCGGGCGAGCGGGTTCTGATCGTCGGTGCCGGCACGGGCTATTCGGCGGCGATCCTGTCCGAACTCGGCGCCTCGGTGACGGCGCTGGAAAGCGATTCCGGGCTAGCCGCTGCGGCGCGGACGGCCCTTGCCGGGCGCACGAATGTCGAGATTGTCGAGGGTCCGCTGGAGGCCGGTGTGCCGGCCAACGCGCCCTACACGCTCATCCTGATCGACGGGGCAGTCGAAATACTGCCCGATAGCCTGATCGCGCAGCTGGCCGAGGGGGGCCGGCTGTTTGCGATAACCCATGGCAGCGATGGCGTCAGCCGCGCCGCCAAGGGGCTCAAACGCGCGGGGATCGTGCCGTTGGAGCCCTTTGGCGAGGCGGCAGCAGCCCTCCTGCCGCCCTTCCGGAAGCCTCCGGCCTTCCGCTTCTGAAAGCCCCCCTCATGCGCCACTTGTTTCTGATTGCTGCCGCCGTGATTGCGGCCCCGGTTTCTGCGCAGACCCTGCAAGACGCTATCGCTGCCGCCTATTCCGCCAACCCGCAGGTGGCGGCTGCCCGCGCGCAGCTGCGCCAACTGGACGAGACGGTTCCGATCGTGTCGGCCGGAACGCGCCCGAGCATCGGCGTTTCGGGCACATTCAACCAGGACCTCAACGAGAATTTCGGGGATTTCGGCCAGACCTGGCGGGCCGGTGTCAGCATCAACCAGGCGATCTGGGAGGGCGGCCGGATCCGCGCCGACCTGTCGGCTGCAACCGCCCGCATCGAGGCGGCCCGCGCCCGGCTGATTGCAATCGAATATCAGGTGATCGTGCAGACGGTGACGGCCTATGCCGATGTGCTCCGCACGCGCGAATTCGTCCGCCTGAACGAGAATCAGGTGAAGGTGCTGGAACAGCAGCTTCGCGCCTCGCGCGACCGGTTCGAGGTGGGCGACCTGACCCGCACCGACGTCGCCCAGTCCGAAGCGCGGCTTGCAGCGGCGCAGGCGAATTTCATGCAGTCGCGCGCCCAGCAGGTCCAGGCCCAGCAGGCCTATGAGCGGCTGGTTGGCAGCCCGCCGACCAACCTCGCCCCCCTGCCCCCGCCGCCGCCAGTGCCTGCCAACGAAGTGGAGGCCCGCGACATGGCGCTGTCCACCAACCCGGACCTGACAGCCGCCCGGCTGGAGGAAAAGGCCGCCAAGTCCGATGTGCTCTCGGCCAAGCGGTCCCGGCTGCCGAGCGTCGGCGTGGAGGCGGCCGGCGGCTACACCAAGACGACAGGGATCGTCTTCGGCTTCACCGGCTTCAATTCGCGCATCGGCGTCAGCGCCACCGTTCCGCTGTTCACGGGCGGCCTTGTGGCAGCCCAGGTGCGCCAGGCCCAGGCGCGGCAGAGCGAGACGCTGGAGGTCATCACCCAGTCCGAACGGCTGGTGGCCGAGGCCGCAGCCAACAGCTGGGTTCAGCTGAAGACTTCGGAAGCGGTGATCGAGTCCTCGAAGGTGCAGGTTAGCGCAAACGCGCTGGCCAGCGAAGGCGTCCGGCGCGAGAATGAAGTGGGAAGCCGCGACATCCTGGATGTGCTGAACGCGGAACAGGAGCTTCTGAATGCCCGGGTCACGCTGGTCCAGGCCGAGCGCGACCGCTATGTGGCGATCTACCAGTTGCTGGAAACCATCGGGCGACTGGAGCCTGTGCTGGAGGGCGCTGCGGTGAACCGCTATGATCCTGCGGTCAACGCCCGCCGGGTGGCTGGCAAGGGCTTTGCCGATTTCGGCTATGATCCCGACCCCCGGACGGATCGTGCGCGCAACACCGCGCCGATCGTCGGCCCGCAACCGTGAACGAGAGCCCGTTGACCCGAAAGACCCTCGATCCGAATCTCGCGTCCATTCTCGACTCCATCCGCGCGACGGTTGGCGGCGAAGCCCCTGCCCCGGCGCCCGAGCCGGTTGCGGCGTTGCCGGCAAACGAACTCGAGCCGGATGACACGCCGGAGGACCAACCCGC
>JBGTBK010000225.1:0-6602 GCA_041749355.1 Sandaracinobacter sp.
GTCGCGGGCCAGCGTGCCGAGCGTTGCCGGCAGGCGATCTGGCGTCCGGCAGGCATCGGCCGACTGGCCGGGCAGCATTCCGAGCACGCCGATGCCCGTCTTGGTGCCTGTCGTCATGGCGGTTGCGGTGCCGGCGCTGTCTGGGACCTGGGCGTTGGTGTTGTAGGTTTTCACCAGGGCCCGGGCCGGGAAACGCTCGAAGCTGAGGAGGTTTTCCTCGCCGCCTTCGAACCCCGGCATCTTGCCGCCGGCCGCCTTTGCGCGCTGCTGCGCCTCGAAGATGCGGGCAGCGGTCACCGTTGTGATGCCCATGCCGTCGCCGACGAAGAGGATCACATTCTTCGCGCGCGGCTGCGTGCCCACGGCTGCGCGGCGTTCGGCGACTTCGGCGGCGGCCGTCTTCCAGCTTGGTTCGGCGGAGGCCGGCGTGCGGACCGGCTGGGCGGCAAGCGGGGCTGCGAGGAGGGCTGCGAGGAGGGCTGCGGGGGCAGCAGTCAGGAACGGCTTCATGCGAGCCTTATCTCCGCCAGACGTTGCAACAGGAAGTCATTGGCCGTGATCGGCGGCATTTGGGCGTTCGGAACGAAGGGCTCGATCAGCCAGTCGGGCCTGTAGTGCAGGAAGAAGGGCATGGAATAGCGCGGAATGTGCCGCCGTTCGGGGGCCGGGTTCACGACGCGGTGGGTGGTGGAGGGGAGTTGCCCGCCGGTCTGGCGTTGCAGCATGTCTCCCACATTGACGACGAGGCAGCCTTCGGGCGCCGGCACCTCGAGCCATTCGCCGTCGCGCGAGAGCAGTTGCAGGCCGGCTTCCTCGGCGCCCAGAAGCAGGGTGATGACGTTGATATCCTCGTGGGCGCCGGCGCGGACGGCGCCTGCGTCGGCCGAAACGGGCGGATAGTGCAGCAGCCGCAGGATGGAGTTCCCGTCGGCAACCGGGCTGTCGAAGAAATCGGCGGGCTGGCCCAGATGGGCGGCGATTGCGCGCAGAACGCGCTTCCCGGCCGTTTCGAGTGCGGCGAACAGGGCCTGCATGGCGGGGCGGAAGGCAGGCGCGCTGTCGTCGGGCCAGATGTTGGGTGCCATGATGTCGGCGAAGCGGTGGCCTGGCGGCAGGTCGCGCGCGACGTGCCAGAATTCCTTCAGGTCGGACAGGGTGGCGCCCTTGGCGGTCTCGATCCCGAACGGCGTGTAGCCGCGCTGGCCGGCGCCCCCTTCCACGAAGTAGCGGCGCTTCACATCCTCGGGCAGGGCGAAGAAGCTGCGGGTGGCGGCCCAGGCCTGGTCGATCAGGGTGTTGGGGATGCCATGCCCCTCGATCACGGCAAATCCGGTGCGGCGGAAGCTGTCGCCCAGCCGCGCTGCGGCCTCGGCGAGGTCGGTTTCCACCAGCGAAAGCGGAACCGGGGTGATGTCGGCACGACTCGTCATGTGCCATGCCTTAGACCTGCGGACGCTGCCTTTGAAGCGGGCCCGAGCGGCGGTCCGACTGAAGCGAGAGGTTGAGCCCGGTGCGCTGACCGGCCAAAGATACCTGCGGGAGGACGGGCGGATGATGGAATTCGACTATATCGTGGTTGGCGCCGGCTCGGCCGGGTGCGTGCTGGCCAATCGGCTGACGGCCAGCGGCCGCCACCGGGTGCTGCTGCTGGAGGCAGGACCGACCGACTGGAACCCTATGATCCACATTCCCGTCGGCTATGCGCAGACCCTGAAGGACCCCAGCGTCAACTGGCTCTATGAGACCGAGGAGGACCCGGGGTCCAACGGGCGCAAGCATGTCTGGCCGCGGGGCAAGGTGCTTGGTGGCTCCTCGTCGATCAACGGCCTGCTCTATGTGCGCGGGCAGATGGCCGACTATGACAATTGGGCCCAGCTGGGGGCGACCGGCTGGGCTTCGGGCGATGTGCTGCCCTATTTCCGCCGCTCGGAGGGCAATGAGCGGCTGAAGGACGAGTTGCACGGCGGCGAAGGCCCCCTGAACGTGAGCGACCCGACGACGCGGCATCCGGTTTCCGATGCAGTGGTCGAGGCCGGGATGCAGGCGGGCCTGCCTTTCAACGATGATGTGAACGGGGAGGTCCAGGACGGGATCAGCTACTTCCAGATGACGGTGAAGAACGGCCGGCGCTGGTCTGCAGCGATGGCCTATCTGAAGCCCGCGATGATGCGGCCGAACCTGAAGGTGGAGACGGAAGCACAGGTGGCCTCTATCCTGTTCGAGGGGAAGAGGGCGGTGGGCGTGACCTACCGGCAGGACGGTCGAACGGTTTCGGTGCGCGCAGCGCGCGAGGTGATCCTGTGCGGGGGCGCAGTGAACTCGCCGCAATTGCTGGAGGTGAACGGCATCGGCGACCCTGACGTGCTGAAAGCGGCCGGTATCGAGGTGCGGCATGCATTGCCGGGCGTGGGGACCAACTGCCAGGACCATTATGTGGTCTCGGTGCAGTTCCGGCTGAAGGCGGGGACGATCACGGTGAACGAGCAGAGCCGCGGCTGGCGGCTGATGCTGGAGGCAGCAAAATATGCCGCGACGCGCAAGGGGCTGCTGACGCTGTCGGCGGCGCATGTGCAGGCCTATTGGCGATCCCGGCCGGGGCTTTCGGGCCCCGACGTGCAGTATCATATCCTTCCGGCAACGGTGGACATCCCGCGCTTCGTGGAAAAGCAGCTGTGGGAGCTGGAAAAGGTGCCGGGGCTGACGATCGCGCCTTGCCAGCTGAGGCCGGAAAGCCGCGGGACGATCCATGTGAAGAGTGCAGATCCGTTCGCGGCACCGGCGATCCGGCCGAATTATCTTGCCGATCCGATCGACCAGGCAGCCATTACCGAAGGTCTGAAATTCGCCTGCACGATTGCCGCGCAGGAGGCCCTGAAGCCCTGGATGGCGCATCGGCTGACGCCGGCCGAGGGGCCGATGTCGGACGATGAATGGCTGGGCTATGCGCGCGAGCTGGGGTCGACGATCTACCATCCGGTGGGCACCTGCCGGATGGGTCGGGCGGATGATGCCGGCGCCGTGGTGGACCCCGACGGCCGGGTTCACGGCATTCAAGGCCTGAGGGTGATCGATGCCAGCGTGATGCCCCGGCTGGTGAGCGGCAACACCAATGCACCGACCATCATGATCGCGGAGAAGATGTCGGATTCGATCCTGGCCGATGCGAAGGCGGCGGCCGCCGCCTAGCTTTCGAACACCGCCTGCAGCACCCGGTCGTAGATGCGGGCCAGGGCCTCGATGTCGGCGACGGCTGCCTGCTCGTCGACCTTGTGCATCGACTGGCCGGGCAGGCCGAATTCCACCACCGGGCAGATGCGCCGGATGAAGCGGGCATCCGATGTGCCGCCGCTTGTGCTGAGCTCTGGCGCGATCCCGGTTTCGGCTTCAACTGCGTTGGCGACCAGCGACGACAGCGCGCCGGGTTCCGTGAGGAAGGCCTCGCCCGAGATGCGGATCGTGACGTCGGCCGACGGGGCGTGGGCTGCGACGGTTTCCTCGATCCAGCGGGCGAGGTCGGCGCCGCAATGGCTGTCGTTGAAACGGATGTTGAGCCGTGCCCGCGCCTGGGCGGGGATCACGTTGGTGGCGGGATTGCCGACTTCGAGGTCGGTGACTTCCAGGTTCGAGGCGCTGAACCAGTCGGTTCCCGTGTCGAGGACGCGCGCCTGGAGTGCGGACAGGATCGGCACAAGCCGGCGGACCGGATTGTCGGCCCGGTCTGGGTAGGCGACATGGCCCTGCGCGCCATTCACCGTGATCCAGGCGTTCAGGCTGCCGCGGCGGCCGATCTTCATCATGTCGCCAAGGCGCCGGGCAGAGGTGGGTTCGCCAACCAGGCAGGCGTGCGGGCGGTGGCCGTTCGCTTCCATCCAGCGCAGCAGTTCGTCGGTGCCGTGGGTTGCCGGCCCTTCCTCGTCGCCCGTTATGAGGAAGCTGAGCGTGCCGGGGGCTCCGCGCCTGACGTGCGCGGCTGCAGCCGAGACCATGGCGGCAAGCGCACCTTTCATGTCGGCAGCGCCGCGGCCGACGAGAAGGCCGTTTTCGATCGTGGCGGCATAGGGATCGACCGACCAGCCCTTGCCTTCGGGCACCACGTCGGTGTGGCCGGCGAAGGCGAAATGCGGGCCGCCCGAGCCGATGGTGGCGAACAGATTTTCGACCGGGCCATCGGGCGGACCGCCGAAGGTGAGCGGCAGGCAGGTGAAGCCGAGCGCCCCGAGTGCCTTGGCCAGCAAGCCGATAGCGCCGGCGTCGGCCGGGGTCACGGATGGGCAGCGGATGAGCTGCTGCGCAAGAGGAACCGGGTTCATGGGAGGGCGGTAGCAAGTTGCATCCGCCACCGGAAGGGAGCAGCTTGGTCGCATGCCCAAGGTCGATCAGAGCAGCCTGCCCCGCATCGCAAGAAGCAGCTACCCCAAGCCCCTTGATGCAGTTGTTGCCGGACGGAGCTGGCGCGACATTGCCGAGGCGGGCGGCCTGTCGCAGTTCGGTGCCAATCTCTGCACGCTGGAGCCCGGGGCCTGGTCAAGCCAGCGCCACTGGCATTCGGCCGAGGACGAGCTGGTGGTGATATTGGCCGGCCGCTTGGTGCTTGTGGAAGAGGGTGCGGAAACCGAAATGGGGCCTGGTGACGTCGCCACCTTCAAGGCCGGTGATGCCAATGGGCACCATCTGCAGAACCGGTCGGGTGCCCCAGCAACCTTTCTCGCGATCGGCCCGAACTTTCCGGAGATCGACGTCTGCACCTACCCCGACATCGGGATGGTGCTCGACTGCAATGGCTACCGCTTTCCCGGCCCCTCGCCGGCGACGGATGGCGGTCAGAACTCGTAGTCGGGACGGATAACGGTCTCGGCGGCGGCGGCATCGACCCATTCGGCGACCAGCGGGTGTGCCATGGCGCGCGCGCGATAGGCGTCGGCGTCGGGGCTGAGCTTCACGTCGTAGGTGGTGAGGCGGCTTGCGACGGGGGCGTAGAGAATGTCGGCTGCACCCCAGCTTTCGCCTGCGAGCCAGGGGCCGCCGAAGCGGCGCAGCCCTTCGGTCCACAGCTGGTCCACGCGGGCGACATCGGCTTTCGCTTCGGGGGCGAGCGCCCAGCCCGGATAATGGCGCTGGCAGTTCATCGGGCAATGCTGGCGCAGCATCTGGAAGCCGGCCTGCATCTCGACTGCGGCCGAAACGGCCCAGGCCCGGGCCCAGCCGTCGCGTGGCCAGAACAGGGTTTGCCCTGACTTGCGATCCAGCCAGTCGATGATACCTAGGGCATTCCAGATCACGGCCGGTTCGCCGGCCTGACCAGGGGGACCCACCGCGTCGCCGGCCATGTCGTCGACCAGGATCGGAACCTTCCCATTGGCCCGGGCGAACACGCCCTGGCTTCGCTGTGCCGGCCAATCGGCGGCATAAATGTCGACCATCCTCTCGGAGAAGGGGATCCCGGAATGCCGCGCGGCAAGCCAGCCGCGCAGCGACCAGGACGAATAGCGGCGGTTGGTGATGATGAGCGTGAGCATGACAGACCCCTCGACGACTGAACGGCCCTTAGCGGGCAAAGGCAGGCTTGCAAGGCCCGAATCGGCGCGGCAGAATTCGCCGAAGCCGATGCACCAAAATCCTGTAATCTCCTTTGTTGCGCTGGACGGTGCGCTCGGCCAGCACATCAACACCCTGTATATCCTTGATGTCGGGAGCGATGGGCTGGACGACTGGCTGGTGCCTGACTGGGGGGTGCTTGGCTTCGCACTGAATGGCGACTGGACCTGGTCGGTCCGTGGCGGCGCCGATCCAGCTGACAGGTTGAGCTTCGGGACCCTGTTCGGCCCGACGTCGCGCGGCGCGCGTGTAACTGCCACGCCCGGGGCCCGGGTGATCGGCGTTTCGCTGACGCCCATGGGATGGTCCCAGCTGATCGATCGTCCCGCCGCGGGCCATCTCGACCGGGCCACGCCGCTGCAGGATCTGTTCGAGGAAGCGGCCGAAATGCTGGAGCACCTGCAGGGCGCACCCGACAACAGGGCCCGCATAGCGCGGCTGTCGCGCTGGTTTGCCCAGCGCCTGTGGCTCTCCTCCAGGCCCGACCCGCAGGTCGCCCATATCCATTCGGCGATCATCCGCGAGGATGTGCATGATGTGGCAGGGCTAGTGGCCCGCACTGGCCTGTCGGAAAGCCTGCTGGAACGGTTGTGCCCGCCGATCTTCGGCCTCCCGCCGGCCGAGGTCCTGAGGCGCGAACGGTTCAGGCGCGCGATCACCCGCTTCGATCTGCATCCGGACGACCAGCCGATTGAAAACTTCCAGTCGGGTTATGCAGACGCCGCCCAGCTCGAACGCGACTTCCAGCACTTCATGGGCACCAGCCTTGGGGCCTATCATGCACGGCCCCGGCCGCTGGCCCGCGCAGGCGGCCGGGCGCTTGCCGAGCTTATGATTGCCGGCGCGCGGCAGGCCAGTCAGATTCCAGCCTAGAAAAAGGGGGCCATTCAGGCCCCCTTCTCCAGTCTCAGTCGTCGTTTCCGGTCAGGAAGGCCGGAAGGCCAGTGTCGCCTTCGGGCTCTGCCTCGCGGCGCGGCCGCTCGGAGCGTTCGCCCCGATCGCGGCCG
>JBGTBK010000226.1:0-6491 GCA_041749355.1 Sandaracinobacter sp.
CAGCGCGCGAAGGAACTCCGCCGCATTGGCAGCCTCGGCCGCCGCCCACACCTCCGCCTCGCTGGCGTCGGGCCGCCCATAGAGGATGTTCGACCGGGCAGTCCCCATGAACACCACGGCCTCCTGGGGCACCACCGCGATTCGGCGCCGCACGGCCGCAGGGTCCGCATCGCGCAGATCCACCCCATCCATCAGGATCCGCCCATGCATCGGATCGTAGAAGCGCTGCACCAGCTGGAACAGCGTGCTCTTGCCAGCGCCAGATGGACCCACAATCGCGATCCGCTCGCCAGGCCGCACCGCAAGATCAAAGTCTCGCAAGGCAGCCATTTCCGGCCGGCTCGGATAGCGGAAGCCCACAGCCTCGAAGTCCAGCCGCCCCTCCGGCGGCTCCGGCAGCGCCACGGGCCGATCGGGCGCCGTGATGCTCGGCTTCTCGGCCAGCAGGTCCCGCAACCGCGCCGAAGCACCCGCCGCCCGCATGAAATCGCCATACACCTCGGTCAACGCCCCGAACGCGCCGGCAACGATGGCAGCCGCCAGCACGAAGGCCGTGATCGTGCCCCCCGTCATGGTGCCCGCAATCACGTCGCGCGCGCCTTCCCACAGCACAAGCGTGATCGCCCCGAACACCAGCGTGATGACGATTGCCGTCATGGCAGCGCGCACCCGGAATCGCCGCCGTGCCGCCGCAAAGGCCTCCTCGGCCGCATCGGCAAAGCGCCTGGCCTCCCGCCCCTCGGCGCCAAAGGCCTGCACCACCTTGATCGCGCGCAGCACCTCGCTCACCAGCGAGCCCACATCCGCCACCCGGTCCTGGCTCTTCTGCGACAGGGTGCGAACCCGCCGGCCCATGAACACGATCGGCAGGATCACAACCGGGATCACGATCAGCATCAGCCCCGTCAGCTTCGGGCTCAGATAGAAGAGATAGGCGAGCCCACCCACGCCCATGAACAGGTTCCGAAGCGCAATCGAAGCAGATGACCCCACCACCCCCTCGATGACGCCGGTGTCGGCTGTCAGCCGCGACGAAATCTCCGAAGGTCGGTTCAGCTCGAAAAAGCCGGGGTCCAGCCGCAACAGATGCGCCTGCACATCCTGCCGAAGGTCAGCAACGATCCGCTCTCCGATCCAGCTCACGAAGTAGAAGCGAACCGCTGTCGCTGCCCCCATCACCAGCACGATGCCCAGCAACAGCCAGAAATAGGGTGCAATATCCGCCCCCTCGCCTGCGCCGAAGCCCTTGTCCACCACCAGCTTGAAGCCCTGCGGAATGGCAAGCGTGGCCGACGCCGCCACAAGAAGCGCCGCCAGGGCCGCCACCAGCTGCGCCGGATAAGCCCGGGCATAGCCCCACAGCAGCGCCAGATTGGAAAGCTTGCGCGAGGGCGGCGCCTCGTTCGCCTTCGCCCTGGAAGGCGGATCGGCAGGCACGGCGGGCGTTGGGGAAGGAGCGTTCACCCGCCCCAGATAGGCGCTTGCCGCCCGCACCTCAATCGGCTCCGCGCGCGCACCCCATTCAGGGCCGCCGTCCCTTGCAACCGCCCCGGCCCCCGGGCACTCTCACGTCCGAAAGGGGCATGGATGGGCGCAACCGAACTGATCGCAATGGCCGCAAGCTTCAGCCTGCTCGCTGGCTGGCGCCTCTATGCCGCCGTCCTCGTCGCAGGCCTCGCCATGCGCTTCGATGTCCTCCCACTCCCCGAACATCTCGCCGCCCTCTCCGTGCTCGGAAACCCCTGGGTGCTGGCCGCCGCCGCACTCGGCACCATGGCCGAATTCCTCGCCGACAAGATCGCGTGGGTCGACAGCGCCTGGGACACCGTCCACACTCTCATCCGCCCACTCGGCGGCGCCCTCCTCGCCCTCGCCATCCTCGACCCCTCCCAGACCCACTGGCAGGTCATCACCCTCCTGCTCGGCGGCGGCTCCGCCCTCCTCACCCACGGCGCCAAAGCCACCACCCGCGCCGCCGTCAACGCCAGCCCTGAACCCGTCTCCAACGTCGTCCTCTCCTCCGCCGAAGACATCGGCACCACCTCGGCCCTCCTCATAGCCCTCGCCAACCCCTGGATCGCGCTGGCCCTCGTCGCCCTCTTCCTGGCCGCCTCCGCCGCCATCCTGCTGGCCTTCCGCCGCTTCGCGCGCGACGTCACAAGCCTGCTCCGCCCGACAAAGGACCCGGACGCAACGTGAGGCACCAGGGGGCTTTGCCCCCTGGACCCCCAGCAGGAGGCATTTGGCCTCCTGCACCTCATCAGTTTGGAAAAATGGGGGCCCGGGCGAGCTTGGTTCAACGACCAAGGTCGGCCAAGGCCCCCATTTTTGCAAACTGTCGGGGTCAAGGGGCCTATATGGCCCCTTGCGGGGTGCAGGGGCAGCGCCCCTGCGTTCCCACGCTGCGCCCGAGGCCCTATGACGGCTGGAACAGTGCCTTGCGCGGGCCGAGGTAGCCGAACAGGTAGGCGCCCACCTTGCGCATCTGGATTTCTTCCGAGCCTTCGGTGATCCGGTATCGGCGGTGGTGTCGGAAGATATGTTCGAAGGGTTTGTGGCGGGAGTATCCGATTCCGCCGTGGACTTGCATGGCGCGGTCGGCGGCGTCGCAGACCAGCCGGTTTGCCCAATAGTTGCACATGGAAATCTTGTCGGAGAGTTGGCTTTCGATTGCCTCGTGGGGCATCTGGTCCATGTCCCAGGCGGTCTTGTAGATCAGCAGGCGCAGCATCTCGCATTGGGTGGCGAGTTCCACGAGCGGGAACTGGATGGCCTGGTTGTCCGACAGCGGCTTGCCGAAGGGCTTGCGGGCCCGGGCGTAGCGAACGCTTTCTTCCACGCAGAAGGTGGCGGCGCCAAGGGAGGAGGCCGCCTGGCGGATGCGGTTCTGGTGCACGAAGCTCTGGGCGAGTGCGAGGCCGCCTTCGGGTTGGCCTAGGAGGGCCGAGTCGGGCACCCAGACATTGGTGAAGCTGACGCGCGGGTGGTCGGTCGGCATGTTGAAGGTCCAGAGATACTCTTCGATCTTCACGCCGGGTGTGTCTGCGGGCACAAGCAGGCAGGAAATGCCGCGGGCCGCGCCGTCTGCACCAGAGGTTCGGCAGAAGGTCGCGACATGGGTCGCGACGTGCATGCCGGTGGTCCACATCTTCTCGCCGTTGATCAGCCAGCCATCGACGCCGTCGCGGGTTTCGCGGACCGCCCGGGTTTCCATGTGGGTCGCGTCGGAGCCATGCTCGGGTTCGGTCAGGCCGAAGGCGGTGATGCGTTTCCGGGCAAAGCCGCCAAGGATGAACTCTTCCTTCTGGGCTTCGGTGCCGAAGGTTTCGAACATGGCGACGAAGGGGAAGTTGCCCACGATCGAATGTTCGTTCTGCAGATCATTGTGCAGGCCCAGGCCCTTGGCGGCGAAGCGGTCGCGGATCACCGCCATCCACAGGTTGGAGCCGTCCTTGCCGCCATATTTCTTCGGCGCAGAGAAGCGCCAGTGGCCGGCCTTGTCGGCGCGGATGCTGGCTTCGCGCAGCAGGGCCTCCCACTCGTGGCGCGGCAGTCCGCCATTTTCGAAGTCGGTGCGGGCCCATTCGCGGCGGTGGTCGAAGAAGCGGATATTGTCGTCCGCCTCTTCCAGCGGCTTGATCTCCGCGGCGATGAAGGCGTCCAGCTCGTCCAGATAGGCAAGCAGATCGGACGGCAGCGTGAAGTCCATGTGCAATCTCCCTTGAGGCGCCACCTTCGCGCCGTTGGGAGGCTCAGGCCACTTGGCGAATTGGGGAGCGCACGCCCCAAAGGCAGGCAGCCCCGCCCAGCAGGAAGGCCAGCGCTACCGCGATTCCCGGGCGAACGGAACCTGTGGCCGATGCAATCAGGCCCACAAGCGTCGGCCCGACAAAGGCAGTCGCCTTTCCGACAAAGGAATAGAGGCCGAAATAGGCGGCAATCTTCTGTGGCGGGGCCAGCTGGGCCATCAAGGTGCGCATGGCCGCGATCGTGAAGGCCGCGCCGGCGGCGATCACTGCGCCCGATGCCATGAAGCCCCATTCCTGAGGGGTCGAGAGCGGATCGCCCAGCGGAACGCCGGTCGGAATGCCCGCCAGCCGCTCGGCATCGGTCAGCATCACCGATGCGGTGCCAAGCGCCATCAGGAACAACCCCAGCAGGGTCAGCCGCTTGGGGCCGATCCGCCCATCGATGAACCCGCCCGAAAAGCCGCCGATCACCCCGAAGGCGGTGATGATGAGGCCGAAGCGCGCAAGGGTGCCGGCATCCCAGCCGAAGGCTGCAGCGCCCAGCACCGCGCCGAAGCCGAAAACGATCGCCATGCCGTCGGCCGACACCATCCGCGCAATCAGGAAAAGCCGCATGTTGCGGTCCTCCCAGGCCTCGGCAAGTGTCGCCTTCAGGTCGGACAGCCCCTGCTTCACCGAGGGGCCCTGCGCGGCCTTGCGGTCCTTCGCCACGATCAGGAAGGGCACAAGGAACAGGACGACCGCGCCGGCGGCAAGCGGCCCTGCCATCCGGTCCACCCCGTTCGGCACGTCCGCAAGGAAGGCCGGCGGGGCCTGCGAGACCGTCAGCACAACCAGCAGCACGGCCATGCCGGCGATCTGGCTGAAGGCAAAGGACAGGCCCGACAGCAGGCCCATCTTCTCCGGCCGCGCCGACACCGGCAGGAATGCGTTGGCAAACTGGTTCATCAGCTCGACTGCGATGCCGGCAACGAACACCAGGAAGGCGACCGCAAGGATCGGTGTGCCGGGTGCCGAAAACCAGAGCCCGGCCGAGGCAAGGAAGGTGACCAGCCCGGCGCCGGCAAGCCAGGGTTTCAGCCGCGCTCCCGAATCCGCAATCGAGCCCAGCACAGGCGCCAAAATCGCGATCCCGAAGCCGGAAGCGCCAAGCGCATAGCCCCACAGGCTCGCGCCTTCGGCCGGGGTCGCGGCCAGCGTGCCTGCGAAATAGGGCGCGAACACATAGCGCTGCACCAGGTTGAAATAGGGCTCATTGGCCGCTTCGGTCAGCGACCAGGCCGCTTCCTGCCGGTTCAGGCCGCGATCGGCCATGCAAAACCTGCCCGAATGCGATGTTTGTGATGCAAAATGGCAAGCATCAGCGGGCCCATGGCAGCCGGTCGAGGTCGACATTCCCGCCCGTCAGGATGATCCCGACGGTCTTGCCCCTGGCATCCCACGACCCTTCCAGGATCGCCGCCAGCGGCACCGCGCAGCTCGGCTCCACGATGATCTTCATCCGGCTCCAGATGAGCCGCATCGCCTCCAGGATGGCCGCTTCCGAAGCGGTCGCCACATCGGTCGCGAGCTCGCGCATCACCCCGAAGGTCATCTCGCTCATGGCGGTCGTCAGCCCATCGGCGATGGTCGCAACGGGCAACACCTGCGGCTGCATCGCGCCACTGCGAAAGCCTCGGGCTGCGTCATCCGCAAGCGCAGGTTCCGCTGCAATAACGGCCAGTTGCGGCAAAAGCTCCTGCGCGGCGATCAGCGTTCCGGCCAGCAGCCCGCCGCCACCGACCGGGCAGCTGATCGCGTCCAGCTGCTCGGTCGCATCCTCGATCAGCTCCACCGCGCAAGTGCCCTGCCCGGCTGCCACCAGGGTGCTGTCGAAGGGCGGGATCAGCACGGCCCCGGTTTCGGCAACGATCCGCTCGGCTGCCTCCAGCCGGGCCGCAAGTGTCGGCTCGCACTCCAGAATCTGCCCGCCATAGGCTGCCACTGCCGCCTTCTTCGGCGCAGGCGCAGTCCGCGGCATCACGATATGGGCCCGGATCCCCCGCTCCCGCGCAGCAAGCGCAAGCGCTGCGGCATGGTTCCCGCTGCTGTGCGTCACCACCCCGCGCCGGGCTTCCGCGTCACTCAGGGCAAGCACCGCATTGAACGCCCCGCGCGCCTTGAACGCTCCTGTTCGCTGGAAATTCTCGCATTTGAACAACAGCCTGGCCCCCGAAGCTGCGTCGATTTCGCGCGAGCTCAGGATCGGAGTGCGGTGGATATGGCTCTCGATCCGGCGCTGGGCGATGCGGATGTCGGCGAATGTCGGGGCAGTCGTCATGCGGGCAGACTGTGGGCGGCAGCAACGCCCGGGTCAACGCAAGGGCCAGCCATCAATCGGCCGAAGCACTGCTCTCGCGGGCAACAAGTCGCACCGGAATCGGGGTACCAGCGAGCTCGCGACCCGCCGAAAGATCGAGCAGGGCTTCCACCAGCAGTTGTCCGGCCACTTCGCTGTCCTGCTCCACCGTCGACAGAGCGGGGCTCGCATGCGCGGCAGACGGAATCCCGTCGAACCCCACCAGCGCCACATCCTTCGGCACCGACAGCCCGGCTGCCCGCAGGGCCCGAGCAGCGCCGATTGCCAGAAGGTCGGTGGCCGCAAAGATGGCATCGGGCTGCTCCCCGCTCGCCAGCAGCGCCTGCACCGCGAGTTCGCCCTGCTCCTCCCGGCTGGCGCCGCCCCTGTCCGGCGCCTCCAGC
>JBGTBK010000227.1:0-2486 GCA_041749355.1 Sandaracinobacter sp.
GACCGCGCGGCGGGGCGGGCGACGGTCGGGCCTCATCGGCAGGATCTGCTGGTGACCCACGCCGACAAGACCCACAGCTTCGGGGTCATGCCGGCAGCCCAGGCCTCGACCGGCGAACAGAAGGCCCTGCTGATCTCGATCCTGCTGGCCCATGCAGCGCTGGTGTCGGAGCGGACAGGCCGAGTGCCGCTTCTGCTGCTGGACGAAGCGGTGGCGCACCTTGATCCAGACCGGCGGCGAGCGCTGTTCGCGCGCCTCGCCAGTCTCGGCGGCCAGGCCTGGCTGACGGGCACCGACGAAGCGTTGTTCGAAGGGCTGGAAGCCGCGCGCTATCGCGTTGTGGCCGGGGGTATTTCGGCAGCCTAAGCGCTCTTCCCGCTGGCATATCGGCAACCGATTCCCTATACCCTTGCCATGAGCGATGACGAGATGAAGAGCTCCGCCGCAGGCGGTGACTATGGCGCTGATTCCATTCAGGTTCTGAAAGGCCTCGAGGCGGTCCGCAAGCGCCCGGGCATGTACATCGGCGACACCGACGATGGCTCGGGCCTGCACCACATGGTGTTCGAGGTTTCGGACAATGCGATCGACGAAGCGCTTGCCGGCCATTGCGACCGCATCGACATCCGCCTGAACGCCGACGGGTCGGTCACGGTCGAGGACAATGGCCGCGGCATCCCGACCGGGATCCACCCCGAAGAGGGAGTCTCGGCAGCCGAGCTGGTGATGACCCAGTTGCACGCCGGCGGCAAGTTCAACAACCAGGAAGGCAACAGCTACAAGGTCTCGGGCGGCCTTCACGGCGTCGGCGTGTCGGTCGTGAACGCGCTGTCTGACTGGCTCGACCTCAGGATCTGGCGCGACGGCCATGAACATTACCAGCGCTACCACCAGGGCGTTCCCCAGGCCCCGCTTGCGGCTGTCGGCCCCGACAATGGCAAGCGCGGCACCTCGGTCACCTTCTTCCCCTCGCTCGAAACCTTCCGCACCGGGATCGAGTTCGATTTCGACCGGCTGGAGCACCGCTTCCGCGAGCTTGCCTTCCTGAACTCGGGCGTTCGCCTGATCCTGACCGACGCGCGCCACGCCGACCTGCGCGCGACCGAGCTGTTCTACGAAGGCGGCCTGATCGAGTTCGTCCGCTACCTCGATCGCACCAAGACCCCGCTGATGGCCGAGCCGGTCGCGATCCGCGGCCAGCGCGACGACATCGGGATCGAAGTCGCGCTGCAGTGGAACGACAGCTATTACGAGCAGGTCCTGGCCTTCACCAACAACATCCCGCAGCGCGATGGCGGCACGCACATGGCAGCCTTCCGCGCAGCGCTGACCCGCACGCTCAACAATTATGCCGAAAAGTCCGGCATCCTGAAAAAGGAAAAGGTCGGCCTGTCGGGCGACGACATGCGCGAGGGGCTGACGGCCGTCGTCTCGGTGAAGCTGCCCGACCCCAAATTCTCCAGCCAGACCAAGGACAAGCTGGTGTCGTCGGAGGTGCGGCAACCGCTGGAATCGCTTCTGGCCGACAAGCTTGCCGAATGGCTGGAGGAAAATCCCGGCCCGGCGCGTGCCATCGTGCAGAAGATCATCGAAGCGGCAATCGCCCGCGAAGCCGCCCGCAAGGCGCGCGAGGCAAGCCGCAAGTCGGCCCTTTCGATCGCCTCGCTGCCCGGCAAGCTGGCCGACTGCCAGGAAAAGAACCCGGCCAAGTCCGAGCTTTTCCTGGTCGAGGGTGATTCCGCAGGGGGTTCCGCCAAGCAGGGCCGCGACCGGCACTTCCAGGCGATCCTTCCGCTGCGCGGCAAGATACTGAACGTGGAGCGCGCCCGCTTCGACCGGATGCTGGGCTCGAAGGAAATCGGCACCCTGATCCAGGCGCTCGGCACCGGGATCGGGCGCGAGGAGTTCAGCCTGGAAAAGCTGCGCTACCACAAGGTCGTCATCATGACCGACGCCGACGTCGATGGCGCGCACATCCGCACCCTGCTTCTTACCTTCTTCTATCGGCAGATGCCCGAGCTGATCCGGCAAGGGCACCTCTATATTGCCCAGCCGCCGCTCTACAAGGTGATGCGCGGGCGCTCCGAGGTCTATCTGAAGGACGAAAGCGCGCTGGAGGAGTATCTGGTCGCCAACGGCGCGTCGGCCATGTCGCTGGAGATCGGCGGCGAGACGGTTTCCGGCCAGGACCTGATGGCCCTGGTGGACCATGCCCGGCGGATGAAGCGGCTGATGGCCTATGTGCCCAAGCGCTATCCGGCACCCTTGGTGGAAGCGCTGGCACTTGCCGGCGCGCTGAACCCGGAAGGGCGCGACCCGGCAGCCACGGCTGCGGCGCTTGCCACCTGGCTGGATGCGGGATCCGGCGGCTGGAGCGCGGAACCGGGTGCCGAAGGCGGGTTCGTGGTGCGCCACCTGGACCGCGGCGTGACCGACGCCTTCGTGATCGACCGGGCCTTCGTTGCCAGCGCCGAAGCGCGCAAGCA
>JBGTBK010000228.1:0-4154 GCA_041749355.1 Sandaracinobacter sp.
GGGGATGGAAAGGAACACGGGGCCAGTGGGCGCCGTCAGCGCCACCTTGGCGGCACGGCGAATGGCGCGGGGCAATTCCGCCAGCGAGGCCACCTCAAACGACCATTTGCACAGCGGCCGCGCCATGGTGGCGAGATCGTCCCACAGCAACGGCTCGGTCAGTCGGATGCTCATGTCCTGCTGCCCGGCCGTCACCAGGATCGGCGCCCCGGCCTTCGCCGCATTGTAGAGCATGCCCATGGCATTGCCGAGGCCGGGGGCGGCGTGGAGGTTGCACACCGCCAGTCTGCCGGTCGCCTGAGCATAGCCGTCCGCCATGCCCATCACCACGACCTCGTTGAGGCCGAGGATGTAGCGCAGCCGATCCTCCACCACCATCGCGTCCATCAACGGCAGCTCGGTGGTGCCGGGATTGCCGAAGATGAAGTCGACCCCTTCCGAAGCCAGAAGGTCGAGCAGGATGTGCTTGCCGGGACGCGTCATGGCGCCTCCGATAGCGATTGGAGGCTGCGTTGGCGAGACGATTACGGAATGACCTCGCCTTCCTCCACCGGCGGCAGGCGGAAGCTGCCATCCAGCATCTGGGCACGTGGCAGATAGGCGCGGAAGACAAGGACGAACTTGCCCTTCGGCGCCGGCAGCCAGTTCACCACCCGCTCGCCCTGGGGCATGGCGTTCTGGACGAATATCTCATAGCTGCCGTCACGCTCCGGCCGCAGGTGGAAGGACCGGTCGCCGACCGCATAGCGGTTGAGTTCGTTGGGCACGAAAAACAGCCGGCCATCGGCTTCCTGTTGATACATGGTCAGCGACCAGAAGGCGCCGACCGGCATGCGCGCCGGCAGCTTGACCCGCCAGGATTTGGCGCCGGTCAGCGGCTGGCCGGCCGCGTCGGTGCGGGCGGTCAGGTACATCGCCTCGATGCGCGGCAAAGCAGCGAGGCCGCCGAGCGCGACCATGCTGCGCAGATCATCATCCTTGCCGAAATCGCCGATCGCCATGGCGGGGTAGGACCAGCCATCGACCGTCTGCCCGGCGTTGGCGAGGCCGGCCTTCAGCTCGGCGCGGAGACTAGGCAGCCATTTCACCCACAGCGCCTCCTGCTCGGGAGTCGGGGTGGTGCCGATGCCCAGGCCTGCGAATTCGGCGGCACGGGCGGTCAAATCGGGGTTGGCGATGGAGCGCAGCAACGCCTCGTTGACCACGGCAAGGAACGTCTTGCCGCCGGGGGTCGGTGGTGCCGCCAGCATCGGCACCGGGGCGGCATCGCCTTCGGCCGGTGTCAGCGTGAAGCCGGCCAGTCCCTTGGCGGCATTTTCGACGTCCTTCTCACCATTGACGACGACGCGCACCAGCAGCCAAGCGTCGTTGGTGGCGCTGCGCACCAGCTCGGCGCCCTGCGGGGCATCGCCCTTCCAGCCCGGCCCGACGATCATGTAGCGGCCGCCGTTGCCGCCGGTGCGGGTGCCGAGGATGGCGGTATTGTCGGTCTGCAGCGACATCAGCGCCGCCGAATGATAGCGGCCGGGCAGGCCTGGCACGGTGAGCATCTGCGGGCCGCCCGAGAGGTCCAGCCAGGCGGAGGCGTAGAGCGTGTCGTTGTTGGGCGTCGTCACCCAGCGGTCGCGCGGGCCCGACAGGCGGCTGGTGTGGCGAAGCCCGCCGGCCAGCGCATTGTCCTCGCGCCCGGCCCGCACGCTCGTTTCCTGCTCGGTGCGGACAATGGCATAGACCGGATAGGCCTTCAGCGCGGCAGCCGTGGTTTCGGCGATGGGGGTGCGGAGCCACAACGCCAACCCGCCAAAAGCCCCAGCCAGCAGCAGCAGTGCAATCAGCAGCTTCTTCAAATCTCTCCCTTCCCGGTGCCTGTTGGCCATTGCTGCAAAGCATGGCGGGAAATGCCCGGCGCACAAGCCCTGCCGGCAAAGCGCGGCGCTTCCTTCACAAGAGTGCGAGGGGACAGCGCCGCGCCACAGGGCCAAGGTCGGGCGTGAAACAGCTATCGGGAGAGTGGTGATGGGCGAAGCCTATATCGTGAAGGCGCGGCGCACTGCAGGGGGCCGCAAGGGCGGGCGCCTGCGGGATTGGCACCCGGCGGACCTCGCCGCCCAGGTGCTGAACGACCTGGTGGGCGATCATGATCCGGCCCTGTTCGAAGATGTGATCATGGGCTGCGTGAACCAGTTCGCGCAACAGTCCACCAACGTCGCGCGCAACGCGGTGCTGGCCTCGAAGCTCCCCGAATCGGTGCCCGGCACCTCGGTCGACCGCCAATGCGGCAGCAGCCAGCAGGCGATCCACTTCGCAGCCGCCACCGTGATGAGCGGCATGATGGACGTGGTGATTGCAGCAGGCGTCGAGAGCATGACCCGCGTGCCCATGGCGCTTCCCTTCAAGGCCGCGATGGACGCGGGCGCGGGCACCTACATGTCGCCCGCCATGCAGGCGCGCTACCCCGGCATCCAGTTCAGCCAGTTCATGGGCGCCGAGATGATCGCGAAGAAATACGATCTCACCAGGGACCAACTCGACGAATTCGGCTTCGCCAGCCAGCAGAAGGGCGCAGCCGCCACGAAGGCCAATGCCTTTGCGAACGAGATCGTGGCCGTGCAGGGACTGGACGGCGACAACAACCCGGTCGCGCACACGGTGGATGAGGGCATCCGCTTCGAAGCCACGCTGGAGGCGACGAAGGCGGTCAAGCTGCTCTCCGAACAGGGCCGGCTGACGGCAGCCACCTCCAGCCAGATCTGCGACGGCGCCTCGGGCGTTCTGGTGGTGAACGAAGCGGGGCTGAAGAAGCTGGGCGTCGACCCCATCGCCCGCATCCACAGCCTCACCGTGATCGGCGAGGACCCGGTGGTGATGCTGGAAGCCCCCATCAACGCCACCCGCGCCGCGCTGAAAAAGGCCGGCATGACGATCGACCAGATCGACCTCTACGAAGTGAACGAGGCCTTCGCGAGCGTGCCCATGGCCTGGCTGAAGGAGCTTGGCGCGGATCCTTCGAAGCTGAACGTCAACGGCGGGGCAATCGCGCTCGGCCACCCGCTCGGCGCATCGGGCTCCAAGTTGATGGCAACGCTGGTGCACGCGCTGCACGCGCGCGGCGGCCGCTACGGCCTGCAGACCATGTGCGAAGGCGGCGGTCTCGCCAACGTCACCATCGTCGAAAGGCTCTGAGCATGGACCGGCAGGAAACCATCCTCGAGATCTCGCACGGGATCGCCACCCTCACCCTCAACCGCCCCGACAAGCTGAACGCCTTCACCGGGCGGATGATGAACGAGATCATCTCGGCCTTTGACGAGACCGACGCGCGCGACGACGTGAAGGTCGTGATCATGACAGGCGCCGGCCGGGCCTTCTGCGCCGGCGCCGACCTGTCGGCCGGCGCGAAAACCTTCGACTACGACGCCCGCGAGGACGACAAGAGCAGCCGGGCCGGGCAGGCAAGCCCGGTCCGCCCCGACGGCACGGTCGACTATTCCCACGAAGGCGTCCGCGACGGCGGCGGTCGCGTGACGCTGCGGATCTTCGAAAGCCTGAAGCCGGTGATCGGCGCAATCAACGGCCCCGGCGTCGGCATCGGCGTCACCATGCAGCTGCCGATGGATATCCGCATTGCGTCCGACACCGCCAGGTTCGGCTTCGTCTTCGCCCGCCGCGGCATCGTGCCCGAGGCCTGTTCCAGCTGGTTCCTCCCCCGCCTCGTCGGCATCAGCCGCGCGATGGAATGGTGCGCCACCGGCCGCGTCTTCGGCGCGCAAGAGGCCCTCGAAGGCGGCCTCGTCCGCCAGGTCGTTCCGCCCGAGCAGCTGATGCCCACCGCAATCGCCCTCGCGCGCGAGATCGCCGACAACACCGCCCCCGTCTCGGTGGCCCTCACCCGCCAGATGCTCTGGCGCATGCTGGGCGCCGACCATCCGATGGAGGCGCACAAGCTCGACAGCCGCGCCATCTACGCCCGCGGCCGCCAGGGCGACGCAAAGGAAGGCGTGGTCAGCTTCCTCGAAAAGCGCCCCGCCAGCTACCCCGACAAGGTGTCGGCCAACATGCCCGACTTCTTCCCGTGGTGGGCGGAGCGCGCGTATGAATGAGCCGGCTGCCGCGCCGGACCCTGCGCTCGCCCCGCCGCTTGCCCGCTAAGATCG
>JBGTBK010000229.1:0-10663 GCA_041749355.1 Sandaracinobacter sp.
CGGGCGCGGGCGGCGTCGTGATCAAGGGTAACGGACCCCGCTTGCGCACGGATGGCCACATAGTCGGCAAGCGCCGCACGAACCTCTCGCCGGCCCGGTTCTGGCAATAGATCGGTGCGAAGCCACGCCGTGCCGATGGCATTGGCCTCGGTCACCACCGCAGCGGAACGACTGTCGTACCTGCCAAGCGCCAGCGACAGGCTGAAGCCGAGCAGCAAGGCCATGAGGCCAAGAAGCGAGGCTTGCAGGGCAGAGATCTGAGCCTTGCCTTCGGGAGTCGTCCGTTCGGCCCGTATGCGTCCCGCTGCTGCGCCCAGGAAGATAGCAAGCGCCATGCAGACCAGAATTCCGATCATCAGGTAGAGCGCGTCGATGTCGTAGAGCACTTCCGGGGTCCCTTTCATCGTCAGGCTCATGCCTCCAAGACATCCGTCTTCGCGAAGACGTCTCGCGGGTTCATCGTGTCGTTGGCCATCTGCCGCTCTCTCGGTCGCGTGTGGGCGTTAGCAACTAGACGCCAACGGAAAATCGCCGGCGGCCACGTCAGCCAGAGCCTACACAGCGGCAGGGACGGCATCACGATGTTTTTCGCGATACATCTCGATGACTCGCTTGGGGCAATGGTGACGCGCAGCACAGCTGTTTCCCGCAGGAATGGCAGGTTCTTGTCATCACGGGCCAACAAGCGGTCAAGCAGAAATCGGCCCCAAAGCGGCCTGTTCTGCGACGCAGAGGTCTATGAGTTGGCCGGATCGCTGCTCGCCATGAAATTGTGTAAGTCAGTCTGGGGGGCCTGAAAGGGGGCCCCCAACTTGAGGTTCCGGAAGTAAGTTTGGAAGAACAACTACTTGAGACTGACTTTAGAGTCCCGTAGGGTCACCACTTCCGCTCTTCGGGCTGCCTCGCGATGGCTTGTCTCAGCCGCCAAGCCGCCCGAACTTCCAATGCAATCGAGCCACCTGTCGCCCCACCCTCCGGGTGCAGACATTTGCGCCCATTGCCCGCGCGACGCCCGATTGACCACATGCCGGAAATCCCTACTATCCGGTAGAAATCGCCGACACACGGCGCCAGTTGGGGAGATGGGCATGGTTCAGGCATCGCAGGTCGTGTTGACGGCAACCGAACGCGTCTCGCTTGGGGCACCCTTCGCGCAGGCCGTCGCAGCCGAGGCCGAACGGCTCGGGGCCACGCGTGTCTTCGTCCTCTCCAGCCGCCATCTCGCCGAAAAGACCGGTGAGATTGCAGCCCTCGAAGCGGCCCTCGGCAGCCGCCACGCCGCCACCCACCACGGCATCCGGCCCAACGCGCCCCGAAGCGACGTGCTCGAAGCCGCAGCCGCCGCGCGCGCCGCCAGAGCCGACCTTCTGGTCACCGTTGGCGGCGGCTCCGTCACCGATGCCGGCAAGATCGTCACCATGTGCCTGAAGCACAACGTCACCGCCATCGAGGGTTTCGACGCCTTCCGAACCTATGTGGAGGCCGACGGCACGGTGGTTTCCCCCGTGTTCGATGGCCCGGACATCCGCACCATCTGCGTGCCCACAACGCTCAGCGGCGGCGAGTTCAACCCGCTTTCGGGCGCAACCGACGAACGCATCAAGCTGAAGCAGGGCTTCGAGACCCGGCTGATGGTCCCCGTCTGTGTGGTCCTCGACCCGGCCGTCACCGTCCACACGCCGGAATGGCTGTGGCTCTCCACCGGGGTCCGCTCGGTCGACCATGCGGTCGAAACGCTTGGCTCGCTGCAGTCCAACGACTTCTGCGACGGGATCGCCGATTCCGCGCTGCGCCTGCTGGCCGAAGGCCTGCCCCGCGTGAAGGCGGACCCTGCCGATCTCGAAGCCCGGCTGAAGTGCCAGATCGGCGCCTGGCAATCGATGATCCCGATCATCGCCGGCGTCCCCATGGGCGCCAGCCACGCCATCGGCCATGTGCTGGGCGGCACCTGCGACGTGCCCCACGGCTACACCTCCTGCGTGATGTCGCCGTTCGTCCAGGCCTGGAACGCCGAGGTCAACGCCCACCGCCAGGCCCGCATCAGCGCCTGCCTCGGCGACGCCGGCCAGCCCGCCTCCGTCCTCCTCGATCGGCTGATCCGCGGCCTCGGCATGCCCCGCTCGCTCGGCGAAGTCGGCGTCCGCGAAGACCAGCTACCCCTGATCGCCGAATACACGCTGGAAGACTTCTGGGGCCGCACCAATCCGCGCACCATCACCAACGCCGAAGACGTGATGACGATCCTGCGAACCGCGCTTGTCTAAGCAGCGCGCTTGCTTCTATGCGAAGGGCACAGACAAGACGGGAAGAACCGCGTGCCAGATCGTCCATCAGCCCTCCGCAAGCCGACCCAGTTGAAGTCGGAAGTCGCGGCCTACAAGCGCCGCCGGATCGTCGAGGAGGCAAGCCATCTCTTCTTCGCCCATGGCTATGAAAGCACCACCCTCGACGCCGTTGCCGAACAGCTGCATGTCACCAAGCCGTTCATCTATTCCTATTACCGCAACAAGAGCGAGCTCCTGTCCGAGATCTGCCAGACCGGAATCCAGCTCTCGCTCACCGCAATGGACGAAGCGCTGGCAATCGAGGGAACGCCCGCCGAGCAGCTGAAGATGGTGGTGGAGCGCGTCGCCCGCATCATCCTCGAGAACCAGAAATACATCAGCGTCTACATCAGCGAGGAAAAGAGCCTCGACCCGGTCGACGCCCGCCGAATCCGCGAGCTCCGGCACCGGTTCGACAACCAGCTCGCAGCCCTCCTCGTGCGCGGCAAGGCCCAGGGCTTCTTCGAGTTCGAGGATGCCTCGCGCACCGCCATCTGGGTCAGCGGCGTGCTCAGCTGGATCGCAAACTGGTACCATGAAGGCGGGAAATGGTCGGCGACCGAGGTGGTGATGGACGCCATCACGGTGGTCATGAAGATCGTCTCGCGCCGGACACCCGCGACCTGATAGCCGTTGCACGCACCCCGACCCCCGGGTAGATTATCCGTCGACAAGTAAGAAATCGACGCGGGGAGAGAAGATGGCAGACCAGTCCGAACGGGGCCATGCAGATTCCCGTGTCCCCGACCGCCGCACCTGCGTGCTTCGCTACCTTCTCGACGACTGGGCAGCGACCCAGCCCGACAAGCCCTATGTGCTGTTCGAGAATGGCGACAGCTGGACCTACGCCCGCCTGCGCGACGAGGTGATCTCGGTCGCCGCCGGCCTGCAGGCGCTCGGAGTGACCCAGGGCCACCATGTCGCCGTCTGGCTGCCGAACGGGCGCGAAGGGCTGCTCACCTTCTACGCCATCAACTATCTCGGCGCCGTCTTCGTGCCGTTCAACACCGCCTACCGCGGCAACCTGCTCGAGCATGTGCTCCGCAACTCCGACGCGACGCTCCTCGTGGCCCATGCCGGCCTTTTGGACCGGCTCTCGGGAATCGACACCTCGGCAATCGCAACGGTCGTCGTGGTCGGCGACGGCACGGCGCCCGCCCCCTTCTTGTCGGTGCCCTTCGCCAGCCTCGCCGGCCCGGAATCCGCCCTCGCCCCACTCGCCCGCCCGATCGAACCGTGGGACAACCAGGCCATCATCTACACCTCGGGCACCACCGGCCCCTCGAAGGGCGTGCTCTCCTCCTATCTCCACCTCTACACCAACGCCGGGCCCGACAGCTGGCCCTTCGTGGGCCGCGAAGACCGCTTCCTCGTCAACATGCCGATCTTCCACATCGGCGGCATGGGCATCCCCTTCGTGATGCTGGCGCGCGGCGGCTCCATCGCGCTGATGGAAAACTACTCCACCGACCGCTTCTGGGATTTCGTCCGCGCAACCGACTGCACGGTCATGTTCCTGCTGGGCGTGATGGCAACCTTCCTGATGAAGGCCCCGCCGACACCCCGCGACCGCGAGCACAGCATCAGCAAGGCCTTCATGGTGCCGCTCACCGACATCTCCGGGCCCTTCCAGCAGCGCTTCGGGATCGACATCTATACCATCTTCAACATGACGGAGATTTCCTCGCCCATCGTCTCGGGGCCCAATCCCACCCGGCCCGGCACCTGCGGCACGGTCCGGCCGGGAGTCGAAGTCCGGCTGGTCGACGGCAACGACTGCGAGGTGCCCATCGGCACGGTCGGCGAGATGCTGGTCCGCACCGACCGCCCCTGGGCGATGAACAGCGGCTACCACCGCAACCCGGAAGCAACAGCCAAGGCCTGGGCAAACGGCTGGTTCCACACAGGCGACGCTTTCCGCCGCGACGCTGACGGCTACTACTACTTCGTCGACCGGGTGAAAGACGCGATCCGCCGCCGGGGCGAGAACATCTCCAGCTTCGAAGTGGAAAGCGAGATCCTCGCCCACCCCGACGTCCGCGAAGCGGCCGCGATCGGGGTTCCGTCCGAGTTCTCGGAGGACGATGTGATGGCGGTCATCGCCCCCATCCCCGGCAAGCAGATCGATTGTGCGGAGCTGATCGCCTTCCTCGCCCCGCGGATGAGCTACTTCATGATCCCGCGCTACATCCGCATCCTCGACGAACTGCCCAAAACGGCTTCGGCCAAGGTGCAGAAGGCCGACCTCCGCAAGGACGGCATCACCCCCGACACCTGGGACCGCGACAAGGCCGGGATCAGGCTCACGCGCGAGCGGTTGTAGGGTCCCAGCGGGCGGGCAGCCCGGTCATCCCCCGGAACAGCAGTCCCGGGCGCCAGGCCGGCGCATCGGTCTCGACCAGCAGCCCGGGCAGCCGGCGGGCCAGCGTCTCGAAGGCGATCTCGCCCTCCAGCCGCGCCAGCTGCGCCCCCACGCAGAAGTGGATTCCGCCCCCGAACGACAGATGCTTGGTCGCGTCCGCCCGTTCGATGTCGAAGCGGTCCGGCTCGGCAAACACCCTGGGATCACGATTGCCCGCCCCCAGCAGGCACAGCACGCGCTGTCCGGCCTTCACCGGCACACCCGCCACATCCGCATCCACCAGCGCCGTCCGGTAGGTCGCGATCAGCGAGCTTTCGTAGCGCAGCACCTCATCGCTGGCATTGCGGGCAAGCGACGGGTCGGCCACCAGCCGGGCCCATTGCTGCGGCGTCTTTCCAAAGGCCAGCAGCCCGTTGGCGATCATGTGCGCTGTAGTCTCGAAGCCCGCGCCGAACAGGCCGATCGCAACCGTCACCATCTCGCTGTCGCTCAGCGTGGAGGTCCCGTCCCGCGCATTCACAAGGTCCGTCGCCAGGTCATCGCCGGGATTGCGCCGGCGATTGGCGAAGATGGTGCCGAAGAAATCCTCCATGAACAGCATCTGCCGGTCGGCCTGCGCCAGCATCCCGGCCGGAAGCGCCTCCATTCCGAACACCAGGAAGGCCTCGGCAATCGCCTGGTTCAGCTGCTGAAGAACGGTCTCGGGCGCCTCGGCGTCGGTGATCCCCAGCATGTCGCACATCACCCGGGTCGGCAGCCGGTAAGCGAAGTCGTGGATCACATCCATCCGGCCCGTCGGCCCAAGCTCGTCGATAAGCCCGTCGCAGATCTGCTGGATCCGCGGCCGCATTGCCGCGACGCGCTTCGCCGTCAGCGCCTGTGTCACCAGCCCGCGCAGCCGGGTGTGGCGGGGCGGATCCTGGAACACGAAGATGTCCGACAGCCAGCGATAGGAAGGGTGTGCCAGCACGTCGAAGTCCGGCCCATAGAAGAGCTGGATGTTGCGCACGAAATCGCCCTGCCCGAAGCGGTCCCGGTCCATCAGGGTCGCGCGCACATCGGCATGGCGCGACGCCACCCAATAGCCATGGTCCGACCAGTGCACGGGGTCCTCCTCGCGCAGCCGGCCGAACACCGGATAAGGGTCGACGATCAGCGCAGGGTCGGCCGGATCGAACGAGAAGTGCGCTCCGGCCATTGATCCTGCCCCTTAGAAGTTGAAGCTCAGTGTTGCCCCGAAGGTGCGCGGCGGCGCCAGCGAGCCGACCCGCACGCTGTTGAACAGCGGCGCGGTGATGATGTTGTTGGTGATGATGAACTCGTCGGTCAGGTTGCGGCCCCACAGGTCGATCGACCAGCGGTCGTCGGCGCTGCTGAAGCGCACGCCCGCGTTGATCGTCACGGTGGCAGGCTGGAAGGCATCGCGGTTGTTGAACTCGGTGAAGAACACCTCGTCCTGGAAGTTGATGTCCGCGCGCAGGTTCACCACGCCGCTGTCGCCGACCGGAATGTCATAGTCGCCGGCCACCCGGATCGTGAACTCCGGCGCGTTCGACAGCTTGTTCCCCGAAAGGTCCACCGGCGCAAAGCCCTGCCGATAATCGCCCGAAACAAACTCGGTGTAGCGCGCGTCCAGCCAGGTCCCGAAGATCTCGAAGGTCAGCCCCTCGGCCGGGCGGGCCCGGATTTCCAGCTCGGCGCCATAGTTGCGCGCAGACGCCGCGTTCACCGTGGTCACCACGCTGTCGGCGCCGACAAAGCCGACCTGCAGGTCGCTATAGTCCATGTAGAAGCCTGCAAGGCTTGCCGACAGCGTGCCATCGAGCGCGATGGTCTTGATGCCGGCCTCATAGCCCCAGACATATTCGGGATCGATCACGTCGTTCTGCGAGCCGACGTTGATCACGCCCGATTTGAAGCCCCGCGTGATCGACGCATAGAGAAGCGTGTTGTCGTTCACCTGGTAGTTTGCCGCGAGCGTCGGCGTCCAGGCGCCCCAGCCCTGTTCCTTGTCGGTGGGAACGACGCCCAGGAACTCGAAGGTCCCAACGCCCCTGCGATTCTCATAGCTGTAGCGGATGCCGGCGGTGAGCTTCAGCTTGTCGGTGACGGCGTAGCTGCCCTGCACGAAGGCGCCATAGGCATCGATATAGACGGTGCCCTGCTGCAGATAATTCTGGTCGTCGAAGGTGTTGGCCGGCAGGCCGAAGAGGATGCCGAGGTTGACCAGCGGCACGCGCACGGAGCCGAACAGCTTTTCGTTAAAATAGGTGCCGCCGATCAGCAGGTCGACGCGGTCATTGCTCCAGGTGCCGATCACTTCCTGCTGGAAGGTGGTGCTTTCCTCGTTGTAGTTGTTCTGGCCGAACATCCACACGTCCGACGCATCGAGGTCGGTGCGGTTGAAGCGGGTGAAGTCGCGCCAGGCCGTGATCGACTTCAATTCCCAGTCGCCCGGCGTCCAGGTGATGATTCCGGTCACGGCGGTGCCGTCGCGCTTGTTGAGCGGCTCCTGGTCCGACACGATGTTGCGCAGGTTCGGCTCGATGCCCAGCCGCTGGGCGCGGGTGATGATGGTCTCGCCGCCAATCAGGCTGCCGAGCGCATTCTCGGGCGCGACGGTAGGGCCGAAATAGTGGAAGGCGTAATTGTTGTCGTCTTCCTCGAAATGCTCGGCCGTCAGGTAGATCTCGAAATTGTCGGACGGGGTATAGAGCAGGCTGCCGCGCAGCGCCCAGGCATTGCGGTTGTCGATGTCGTTGCCGGTGAATTCGTTCACGCCATAGCCGTCGCGCCGGTCATATTTGCCGGCAACGCGCACCATAAGCTTGTCGGCCACGATCGGGCCGCTGAGCGCGCCTTCCAGCGTCACCGCATTGTAGTTGCCATAGGTCGCCCGGCCATAGCCGCCGAAGTCGGCGGTCGGGCGCTTGGTGATCAGGTTGATTGCGCCGGCCGTCGCGCCGCGCCCATAGAGCGTGCCCTGCGGCCCGCGCAGCACTTCCACCCGCTCGATGTCGTAAAAGCCCGAAAGCTGCGCGGCCGGGCGAGCGATTGCGGCCCCATCCTGCAGGAAGGCGACAGCCCCATCGGCGCCAAGGTCGATGCTGGTCATGCCGATGCCGCGGATGAAGGTGCGGTTCACACCAAACTGGTCGCCCACCGAAAGGTTGGGAACCGTCTGCGCCAGCGACTGGATTTCGGTCACGCCGCCAGGCCCGAGCTGCTCGGCGCCAATGGCGGTCACAGAGGCGCCGATCTTCGACAGGGATTCGCTGTTGCGGGTGGCCGTGACGATCACATCCTCCAGCACCGGCCCATCGGCCGCAGCCGTCTGGGCCAGCGCAGGCGCTGCAAGCATGCTCCCGCCAAGCAGGGCAACAACAAGCTTCAGGTGAAAGGCATGGGCCGACTGGCCGGGCAGTGCCGCGTTATCTTGCATATCTCTCCCCATTCATTGCAGGCCTGCTATGTTCGCAGGTATCTTTTTATCTACTCTGGCGTAGCTATGTCAGATTGACAGGCAGAAGCAACACGCAATCCGTAAATGTAACGCTGAGAGCGAGCCGCAGATGCAACAGGGCAACACAAACCCGCTCCGCACAACATCGCTGCCGACAGCAGCGGGCGACTTCAGGACAACTACTGGCAGGTAGATAAATTATGTGCTCGGTTGAACAGCCGAGCAAAGCTGGCTACGAAAGTCCGCCATGACAGAAACCGACCTCAGCGCGCTTGCCGCCGATCCCGACAGGTTGCGCGAAGCCCTCGCCTGCGCCGATCCCGCCACCCTCATGCTCGTGCTCGTCACCCTCACCGGCGACCACGGCTGGCTCGACCGCGCCCGGCCCCACATCGCCGGCCCGTCCAGCTACCAGGAAACCATGCCCGACACGCTCCGGGCCGAGATCCGCTCCGCGCTGTTCGATGTGCTGATGGATTATGCCAGGAACCCGCGGCCCCTCCCCCCCATCCCCGGCGGCCAGCTGCTGATCGACATGCTGGAAACCGCAGCCGGCTCGCCGGTCGGCGAGGATTATGTGGCCATGATGCAGGAGGATCTTCTGCCGGCCGACATCGATCCCCGTGGCATGGTGTGGCGCAAGCGCCCCAGCCAGGCCAAGCTCGACGCCTTCCATGTGGTCATCATCGGCGCAGGCGTCTCGGGCATGTGCGCTGCAATCCGCCTGCAGCAGGCCGGAATCCCCTTCACCATCATCGAAAAGAACGAGACGGTCAGCGGCACCTGGTTCGAAAACAGCTACCCCGGCTGCGGCGTCGACACCCCCAACCACTTCTATTCCTACTCGTTCGAGCCCAACCACGGCTGGTCGCACTTCTTCGCCAAGCGCGACGAACTCTGGCGCTATTTCGAAGGCGTGGCCGACAAGCACGACCTGCGCCGCCGCACCCATTTCAACACCGAAGTCACCGCCTGCACCTTTGATGAGTCCGCCAAGCGCTGGACGGTGACCGCCCGCCGCGCCGACGGCAGCAGCTTCGACCTCGAGGCGAACGCAGTCATGTCCGCCGTCGGAATCCTGAACCGTCCGAAATACCCCGACATCCCCGGTCGCGACAGCTTCGCCGGCCCCACCGTCCACACCGGCCACTGGGACAAGGGCTTCGACTGGCACGACAAGCGCATCGCCATGATCGGAACCGGCGCCTCGGGCCACCAGGTCGGGCCGACCATCGCAGCCGATGTCGAGCGGCTGATGATCTTCCAGCGCTCGCCGCACTGGGTGGTCCCCAACCCCAACTATTTCGGCGAGGTCGCCGAGGGCAAGAAATGGGTGCTCGCCAACATCCCCCATTATGCCCGCTGGTACCGCTTCCAGCTCTTCTGGGCCTTCGCCGATGGCTTGCACCCCGCACTCAAGATCGACCCCGACTGGCCCGATCAGGACCGGTCCATCAACCAGCAGAACCACCGCCACCGCATCTTCATGGAACGGCACATGAAGGCCGAACTGGGCGCGGACTCACCGCTGCTCGAAAAGGTCATCCCCGATTACCCGCCTTACGGAAAGCGCATCCTGATCGACAATGACTGGTTCCGGATGCTGAAGCAGCCCAATATCGATCTGATCACCGACGGAATCGACCACATTGTCCCCGAAGGAATCGTCACATCCGACGGCACGCTCTGGCCGGCAGACGCGATCATCTATGCAACCGGCTTCCAGGCCAGCAAGATGCTCGCACCCATGAAGATCACCGGCACGCAAGGCCGCGAGCTCCACCAGGTCTGGAAGCCCGACGACGCAACCGCCTATCTCGGCACCACCGTTCCGGGCTTCCCCAACTTCTTCATCCTGCTCGGCCCCAACACCGGGCTTGCCCATGGCGGCAACGTCATCTTCATGTCGGAATGCCAGGTGCGCTATGTGATGATGTGCCTGCGCGAACTGCTCGAGGAAGATCATGACAGCCTCGACGTGAAGCCCGAAGTCCACGACCGCTACGTCGCCGAAGTCGACCGCCTGCACGCTGGCATGGTCTGGAGCCACAAGGGCCTCACCAACTGGTACCGCAATCCCGCCGGCCGGGTGTTCGCAGTCCTCCCCTATCGGCTGGTCGACTATTGGCGGATGACGTCGGAATTCCATCCCGACGAGTATCGCTTCAGCTGACGCCATGAAGGCCATCGCCGCCGACCGCCTCGACAGCTTCGCCCACTACCGGCCCGTCGATGTGCCCGCGCCCCAGCCGGGCCCTGGCGAACTGCGGGTCCGCGTCGCGGCCATCGGCCTCGGCTATGTCGACGCCCTCATCGCCCGCGGCGGCTACCAGGTGAAGCCAGAGCTCCCCCACATTCCCGGAGTCGAAATCGCCGGCACGGTCGATGCCGTCGGCGAAGGCGTGACCGGCTGGGCCGCCGGAGACCGGCTGCTCGCGATGACACTGGCAGGCCTTGCCGACTTCGCCCTTGCGCCCGCGACCGCCTGCCACCCGATCCCGCCCGGCATCAGCT
>JBGTBK010000230.1:0-2647 GCA_041749355.1 Sandaracinobacter sp.
GCGGCGCGCAAGGTCGACGGCGGCCGCAAGCCCGCCGGCGCCAGCCCCAACGATGATCACATGATGGGTTGTCAGGCGACGGACTTTCGTAGAAGCGCCGCCCGATTGAGCCGCGCCCAGTGCCAGAGGATGGTCGCAAGCCCGGTGACGAGCGGGATCGACCACAGCCCCGGGTGCAGGGCAAGTTCCGGCACGAAGCGCACCGCGCCAAAGGCAAGGAAGGCGGTGTAGACCGATATCCCGGTCCCGATCAGCCCCTTCACATGCTCGCGCATGGCATAGACAGGCCGCGGTCGCGGGGTCAGGATGAACCACATGTTGGTCGCGACGGTTGCAAAGCCGATGGTGGAAATTCCGATCATCAGCGGCTGGTCCACAAGGAATCCGCGCACCGCCGTGTTTGCCGACAGCGCCAGCAGAAGGGCCTGCAACGCGAGCGTCCAGGGGTTGCGGTGCGCGGCATGGTCACGCCGTTTCAGCAGCGCGTTCCAGCCATAGAGCGTCAGGTTCACCGTCAGCACACCCAGGTACAGCATCATCCAGCCAAAGATGTTGCGGGTGAATTCGGCGTCCGCGATGTGCGGATGGGTGCCCGCCGGGTCATGCAGGTTCAACAGCGCCATCAGGATCGCTGTGGCCGCTGTTGCCAGCATCAGCCGGTTGAACAGCCTGCCAAATCGTTTGTGCGCCGGTCCGCCCTTTCGGCCCAGCACGGGCACCCAGAAGGCAACAAGGCCAACCGCGCCCGTCGCCACATGCAGCACCACAAGCATCTGGAACAATTGGGTGGTCGTCATCATCCCCTCGGCACCCGGACCCTGCGCTGGCCATCGGCAGATTGCAATTGCCTTCCGGCAGCCGCGGCGCGCATGAATGCCGCATGGCCTCCGCCCCCTCCACCTCGCCGCCCTACACACCCCCCCGCCCACGGTCGCTGTCGCCGCTCGCAGGCCTCATCCGCACCGCCTGGCGCGGCGATGGGAACCTGCTCACCCTGCTCCCGGCAAGCGCCTATCGGATGCGCATCGGCCAGCTCGGCTGGTCGCGCCGCACCACCTGGATCATCAACGACCCCGAAGCCGCCCGCGCGGTCCTCGTCGACAACGACGACGTCTACCCCAAGTCCGACCTGATGACTGGCGCGCTCGAGCCCCTCATCGGCGACAGCATCTTCACCTCCAGCGGCACCCGCTGGCGCCAGCAGCGCCGCATGCTCGATCCCAGCTTTTCCGCCGTGCGCGTCGCAGCCGGCTACCGCTTCATGACCGGCGCAGTCGACGCCTTCCAACCCCGGCTTTCCGCGCTTGCAGCCAGCGGCGAAGCTTTCTCGCTCGACGCCCTCATGTCCGACCTCACCGCCGACGTCATCTGCCGCGCCGTGTTCGGAAGCCCGCTCGACGGCGGCGCAAGCGCCCAGGCTTTTGCTGCCTTCCACATCTTCGAACGCTCGGTCGCCCAGGTCGAACTGGGCCGCCTCATCTTCGATCCGCCCTTCAAGCCCGTGCCGCAAAAGCCCGATGTGCTGGAAGCCTGCGCCACCATCCGCCGCCTGCTGGCAGACCTGCTCGATGGGCGCCCCCCCGGCGGAGACGACATGGCGTCGGCAATCCTCGCCGCGCGCGACCCGGAAACCGGCGCCGCCTTCACCCGCGAGGAGGTGATCGACCAGCTCGGTGTGCTGTTCCTCGCCGGCCACGAGACCAGCGCGTCCGCCCTCATCTGGGCAGTCTTCATCCTGTCCCAGCGCCCCGAAATGCGCGATCGGCTGCGCGCCGAAGTGCAGGCCGTCGCCGGCGACGGGCCGATCACGGCCGACATGGCCAAGCGCATGCCCTTCGTGCGCAACATCTTCCGCGAGACGCTGCGCCTCTATCCGCCCATCACCTTCCTGCCCCGCGTCGCCCTGCGCGACACCCTGGTCGGCGGCGTGAAGATGAAACGCGGCGCAATGCTCATGGTCTCGCCCTGGACCCTGCACCGCCACGAAGGCCATTGGGACCAGCCCGACGTTTTCGATCCCGACCGCTTCGCGCCCGACAGGGAAGCCGCCATCAAGCCCGGCACCTACATCCCCTTCGGCACCGGCCCGCGCGTCTGCGCCGGCGCCGCCTTCGCCACGACAGAGGCGATCCTGATCCTGGCAGAGCTGTTCCGGCACTGGGATTTCGACGTTCTGGACGCGCAAAAGGTGGAGCCGGCCGCCCGCCTCACCACCCGCCCAGCCAAGCAGATCCTGGTGCGGGTGAAAGCCGCCCCTTGACGACAGTGCTGCTGACACTCGGCCGCCTGCCCAAGGCCCTCGATCTCGCCCGCGGCTTCCACGCCGCCGGCTGCCGGGTGCTCGTCGCCGAACCGATGAAGCGCCACCTGACCGGGGCCTCCAACAGCGTTTCAGCCAGCTTCGTCACCCGCGCGCCGGCAACCGACCATGCCGGCTATCTCGAGGACCTTCTCGCCATCGTCGCGCGGGAGAAAGTCGACCTCGTCTGCCCGGTTTCCGAGGAAAGCATGCATGTCGGCTTCCTGCACGGCCGCCTGCCGCCGGGCGTCCGGCTCGCAAGCCCGCCGGGGCAAACGCTGGTCGGCCTGCACTCCAAGCTGGGCTTTGTCGAAACAGCGATGGCCCAAGCCCTCCCCATCCCGCCAA
>JBGTBK010000231.1:0-8092 GCA_041749355.1 Sandaracinobacter sp.
CCCAACTGCTGTCGCCGGGCGCCATGCCCAAGCGCGGCCGGGCGGGCTCGCCCCGCTCCCGCTTCGCGCTGCTCCACGCGCTTGCCCACATCGAACTCAACGCCATCGACCTTGCCGTCGACATGGCCGGGCGTTGGGGCCCCGACATGCCGGCCGACTTCACGACCGACTGGCTCCGCATCGCCGACGAGGAAGCCCAGCATTTCGGCCTGCTCCAGGGGCTGCTGGCAAAGTCCGGTGGTCGCTATGGCGACCTGCCCGCCCACGACGGCCTGTGGGAGGCAGCCCAGGCAACCGCGCATGACCTCGAGGCCCGGCTCGCCATCGTGCCCCAGGTGCTCGAGGCCCGCGGGCTCGACGTCACGCCGCCGATGATCGACCGCTTCACCGCGCAGGGCGACACCGAGGCCGCCGCCGTCCTCACCCGCATCCTCACCGACGAGATCACCCATGTGGAGGCCGGCAACCGCTGGTTCCGCAAACTATGTGCCGAATCAGTGTCAGAACCCTCGGCCCGCTTCCGCCTGTTGGTGGAGCAGCATTTTCGTGGAGCCGTTAAGCCTCCGTTCAACGTTTCGGCGCGGCGTCAGGCCGGTCTGGCGACGGATTGGTACACGTCCCTTGGTTCTGCCGTTGCTGCCTCTACACAGTAACCATCCTGAAGTGGTCGTTCGCAAAACGCTCATCGAGGGACGCTGAGACGAGACGCTACTGCAAACATAACGAGTGAGTTGCCGGTTTGTTCCGCCGGTGCGCCACAAGGGGTCAAGAACGGCAATGCATCAAATGGCGACACGTGCTTTCCAGCGCGCCAGTTCCTTTGTGCATTCGCGGTTTCCCGAGCGGCGCATCGTTCTGGAATCCCACCATGGGTCTGCCCACGGAGACGGGAAATCCCTGCAACGCTCGATCAGAATCGGGACGCACGCACAGCTCATGGGACTTGGCACAACAGCAATGATCGCAGGCTGGATGACGGTCGCAACCATCACGGGCCAGAATGCGGAAAAGGCCGCAGACCAGCGCGCCCAGGCGGAACTCGCCCGCATGGCGGCCCAGGTCCAGGCCCTGAAAGCCGACACCGCAGCCCTGAAGGGCTCGGTTGCAACCACCGCCGAACGGATCGAAGCCCGCCAGCAGTTCCTCGATGCCCTCCTTACCGGCCGGGCCAAGGGCAGTGATCTCGCTGGCCTGCTGCCGCGGACCACCCGCAAGGTCAGCGCCGAAGTCGCCGCCAATGCCGGCGTCCTTGCCCCCTTCGCAGCGCTCGAGCAGAAGCAGCTCGCGCTCGTCGACAAGGCTGCTGCAACTGCGGAAACCCGTCTCAAGGACGCAGAAGCCCTGATCGGCCGCCTCGGGCTCAACCCCGGCCGCTTCGTTGCCCAGTCCTCCTCGCGCGGCAGCTTCGCCCGCACCCAGATGTCGTCGGGGGGCAGCTTCATCCGCACCGGCCTCGGCGGTCCCTATGTCCCGGCAACCACGGCCCCCGCCGCCGACACGGCCGCTGGCGCAGACCCCCGCTTTGCCGAGCTGTTCGTGAACTGGCAGCGGGTCGAGCAACTCGAGGACGCGATGGAATCGCTTCCTTCCTACATTCCAGCGAAGAGCTACACTCTCACCTCGAGCTTCGGCTTCCGCTACGATCCCTTCCACGGCCGAGGCGCCCAGCACGCAGGCCTCGACCTCGCCGGCGCCCACGGCGAGCCCATCTACGCCGCAGCCGCCGGCCGCGTGGTACGGGCCGAGCGCTTCGGCGCCTATGGCAACACCATCGACATCGATCACGGCCGCGGCATCCTCACCCGCTACGCCCACCTCTCCAGCATCAAGGTCGCAGTCGGCGACCGGGTCGGCATCGGAGAGCGAATCGGCGGAATGGGTTCGACTGGCCGTTCCACCGGAACCCACCTTCACTATGAAGTCCGGATCGACGGCCGGCCGGTGAACCCGCGCCCCTTCATCGAATCCTCGCGCTACCTGCTTGCCTACCAGCAGGACAGCATGGGCCCGGATCTTCCAGCCGCCCAGTAAGGCTGCTGCGCCTCTGGGCCAGTCGCCACTTGCAGCAAGGGTCCGCCGGGCCTACCTGAAGGCCATGCCTGACACCGTGCCAGATATCGCCCTCACGCCTGCGGCAGCAGCACGCGTTGCAGCAATCGCGGCCCGCCAGGGACGCGCGAACCCCCGCCTGCGCCTCGCAGTCGATGGCGGCGGATGCGCAGGCTTCCAGTACCGCTTCGAGCTCGCCGATGCGCCTGCAGGCGACGACATCGAGGTGCTGACCGATGGTGTCGGCCTGGTCGTCGACAGCATGAGCCTTCCGCTCGTGTCGGGATCGGTCGTCGATTTCGTGGAATCCCTCGGGGGCGCCGCCTTCCAGGTCCGCAACCCCAATGCCGCCTCCAACTGCGGCTGCGGCACGTCCTTCTCCGTCTGACTGCCCGGTTCCGGCGGACGCACGGGCGATGAAGCTCGCAACCTTCAACGTGAACGGCATCGGCGCCCGCCTGCCACGCCTGCTCGACTGGCTTGAAGCAGCAAAACCCGACGTCGTCGGCCTGCAGGAAATCAAGACGCAGACCGAAAGCTTCCCGCTGAAGGCGATCGAAGAGGCCGGCTACCATGCCATCGTCCACGGCCAGAAGGGCTTCAACGGCGTCGCCATCCTGTCGCGCGAACCGGCCGAGGGAGTGCACCGTGCGCTTCCCGGCGACCCGGAAGACGTGCAGTCCCGCTGGATCGAGGCCCGGGTCGGCGGGATCCATTTCGCCTGCCTTTATCTGCCCAACGGCAATCCCGTGCCCGGCCCCAAGTTCGACTACAAGTTGGCCTGGATGGACCGGCTGGCCGCCCGTGCGGCCGAACTGATGGCAAGCGAGCAGCCGGTGGTGCTGGCCGGCGACTGGAACGTCTGCCCGACCGACCTGGATGTTGCGAGGCCAGACATCATGGCCGGCGACGCGCTGCTGCAACCCGAAAGCCGAGCCCGCTTCCGTGCCCTGCTGGCGTCGGGCTGGACCGACGCGATCCGCGCCGAAAGCCCGCACACGCCCTGCTACACCTTCTGGGATTACCAGGCCGGTGCCTGGTCCAAGAACTGGGGCCTCAGGATCGACCATCTGCTGCTGTCGCCGGCAGCGGCCGACAGGCTGGTCCGAACCGGAATCGACCGAGAGGTGCGCGGTGCCGAGCGAGCAAGCGACCATGTGCCCGCGTGGGTGGAACTCTCGGCGGACTGAACCACGCCGAGGTCAAAGCCAGACGCGGGCAGGCCTCATCAGAGCTTCCAGGACTGCCGAAGGTCAGTCCTGCCGACTGTCAGGAAAAGTTCGGTGACGGTGGCGTCCGCAGGGTCGGAAATCGGACGCCACCGTCACCTCCGTCATGTCCGGGGGAGGGCCCGGACGTGCCGTGGATCTTCGGGCCCGCCGATCAACCGGTCAGCGCTGCCCACGGCCTCCTTATGGGTCGCCATCGTGTGCAGGGACAATATCGGATGATTGATATACCAATGGTTGATATATCCACACTCAACAAGATCAATCAGTTACTTGCTATTTCAAGCCACTCTCGGCGAAGCTGACATAGCCTCTCCGGCCGATCACCAGATGATCCACCAGCTCGACATCGATTGCTTCCAGCGCGCGGCGGACCTTGCGGGTCATCTGCACATCCTCGGCAGAGGGCTGCGGATCGCCCGATGGATGATTGTGCACCAGGATCGCAGCGGACGCTGAAGTTTCCAGGCATCGGCGTGCGATCTCGCGCGGATAGACATGCGCCATGCGAACGGTTCCGGTTCCCATCACCTCAACCCGCAACAGCCTGTGCCCGGAATCGAGGAACGCCACGCGAACCTGCTCCACGTTCAGATGCGCCATCTCGCTGAACATCGCTTCGGCCAGGGCCCGACCTCCCTCCAGCGGCAAGCGGTCGTTGGCCTGCTTCTCCAGCACCACGCCGATCGTTTCGCGGATCAGGTTCAGGATTGCGATCCCGTTCGAATCCGCGCCCAGCTGCCGGAGCCGCTCCTCGCTGGTCGCCAGAACCGAACCGAGCGAGCCCTGCTCCTCGATCAGCCGATCCGCAAGCCGCGGCATGGACTGCCCGGCTGCAAGCAGCCGCATCAGCAGCCACCGGTCCCGCGGCTGGTGGTCATCGGCCGCATGAAGAACGGATCTTCCGACAGAGGCATGCGCCAGACTAGCCATGGCCATGATCCGTCCGTCTTTCCACAACGGACCCGATCGCCAGCGATGCCATCACCGCATAGGACCAGATCGCAAGCGTCTCCGCATAGGCGGCCGGAAGCATCTGCGGAGACTTGGCAGCTGCCAGGTGCCCGGCAAGTCCACACAGCTGGAACCCCGCCGCCCACAGCGGCCAGAAGGATCTCGACCGCATGGCGATCATGCCCAGCGCAAGGAACAGGGCCACATCCACAAGGACGATTCCCATCTCGGGGCCAGCAAAGCCGTGCGACGCCAGCATAGGCGTCATCAGCGCAGCAGCCGAAAGCGCGATCGCTGCAAGCCGTTCATCCTGTCCGCCGCGCAGAACGGCAAGCGAACACACGGCCAGCATTGCCGATACGAACAGGAGAAAGGCGAGGTTCACGAACGTCTCCGCTCAGTCGGGCACGGGGCCGCGATCATCCCGCAGAATCGGTTCCGGTCAACAGGCAGGCGCGGGGAACGCATAGCCGTCCCCCGCGCACACCCGCGCCGGTCAGGCTGCGCTCGCCGAATTCACAAGGGTCAGCGGCGAAGCCGACGCAAGCTGGGCCTGATTCGGATAGGCCGGCTTGTCGGGGGTCACGCCGAAATTCATCGGAATGTGGAACTGGTCGCGCACCTCGGCGAGCGCTTCATGCGCCTTCACCATGGCTTCGCGCGCAGTGTTCAACGCCGTCAGAGCCGCAACGGCCTGCGCCATCGCATCCTGGCCGACACAGGCCGCGAACTTCGCTTCCTGGCGGGCGGCGGGCATCTGGGCCACGAAGGTTGCAACTTGTGTCAGTGCCGTGTCGATCGCGTCTTCCGATGCATAAAGCGAACGGGCGACCTGAATGGCGATTTCCTTGCGGTGCTTGGACATGAGTTTCTCCTGCCATCGCCGGCACACCGGGATGGTCTGAATATCGGGTTTGGGGAAATCAGGACCGAAGGAGAGCCAGCGCTTCGATTCCTGTCAGAAACACTCCGAAAGCCAGCATCGCCAGGATCGTCACGATCAGGATGCCAGCCATGCGTTGCGGGGCGCTCAGGTCATTGGCGCCTCCCCACAGCCGGAGGAAGGGGCGCCGGACAGGATAGTCCATTGCCGGAGCAGAGGACCAGACCGCGCTGTCAGCCACAATCCCGAGTCGGGGGAGCGGCTGAGACGCGGCAGCCTCTGCAGTCTGCAGCTGATGAACCGGCGCCGCAGGCCCGCCCGCAGGCTGGGTGAGCCTGCCGCCGACGGGTGATTCGGTCTGATCGTCTGCTGCATCATGCAACAACTTTTCAGCCCCACGGCCCTCTGTCACAATCCGCGGCGATTGATATGCGAACGGCTGATAGCCCTCTGCCTGCATCGCTGCGCGATAGATCACGGCGGCCTCGCGGCGGCTGTTCACCCCCAGTGTCTGGATCGCTCCGCGCAGGCGCGCATCCACCGTATGCCGCGAGATTCCAAGCTGGCGCGCAATTTCCTTCGAGGTGGCATGGTCATCGACCAGATACAGGCACTCGCGCTGCCCGACCGTCAGTCGCGCAACCCGGGATGCCAGATCCACATCCGATGATCGTCCCGTCGCCACGATATCCTTCCTGCAACACCCGCTTCACGCCGGGGCACAGCCTGTGCTCCGTCACATCTGACTGAATATCACCTGCGCAGGACCGGAGCCATAGACTCGTTAACGCAAAATTCGCAGGTCTCAGCCGCGCAACGCCACTACAGCGCCGACTCATAGATGCGGTAGGTCTTTTCGATCCGCGCCTCTATCGCCTCGGCAATCGAAATCATTGGCCCATTGTCGTCGAGAATCCAGCCGATTTCGGCAAATCGCGCGCGATTGAGACGAGCCGCATCGCGGCGGATATATTCGACCATCATGAAGGCTGCGAACGTTGCCGTGCGGGTGCCCTGATACTTCGGAAGCACCCCCATCAAGGGCACGCGGAACCATTTGGTGTGGGGCTGCCGCAACCGCCACAACAGCTTGGCCCAGCCAAACGGCAGCAGCCGGCCGTCCAGGTCCTGCGTCAGCTCGTTCACGTCGGGCATGGTGATCATGAACGCCACCGGTTCGCCATCCAGCTCGGCAATCCGTACAAGGTGCGGAAAGGCGATCGGCTTCAGCTTCTTCGTCGTATAGGCCTTCTCGGCCTCGGTCAGCGGAATATAGCCCCAGTTCTCGCTCCACGCCGCGTTCAGCAGGTCCAGCATGATCGCCGCGTCCGCTTCGTAGCGCGACATGTCCAGCATGCGCACCTTGATTCGCCCGGCCTTTTCGGCTGCTGCAACCACCCGGTTCACGACATCGGGAAAGCCGTCGACCACATCGACCGTCCAGGTGTGCAGGTCCTTCACACCCTGATAGCCGGCCGCAAGAACATGCTTTTCGTACCAGGGCAGATGGTGCCCCATCATCACGCGGGGCGGCGTGTCGAAGCCTGAAACCAGCAGGCCCGGCTCGTCCCAGATCGACAGGCTGATCGGCCCTTGCGCACGGATCATGCCCTCCGCCCGAAGCCAGGCTTCGGCCGCCGAAATCAGCGCCGATGCCACTTGCGGATCGTCGACAGTCTCGAAAAACCCCCACTGGCCAAGGCCGGGGCGCTGCGCCTGCACCAGCTCGCAAACCTGTGCCGAAATGCGCCCGACAACCCGGCCATCCCGGCGAGCCAGAAAGAAGGCCGCCTTGCCATGCTGGAACCAGGGATTGGTCTTGGCACTGATCAGGCCAAGCACTTCCGACTTCAGCGGCGGCCGCCACATCGGATCGCCAGCATACAGGGTCCAGGCCAGGTCAACGAACGCGCGCCGGTCGGACGCAGTCTCGACCGGCGCGATTTCAACCGTCATGCCGGGCTGCGTTCCCGCAGCAGGCACCTCAGGCCGCGTCCCTGTCGACCAACCCATTCTCGTTGGCAGCGGCCCGGCGCCGCGGATGGCCCTTGGCAACGCCGCCCGACATGTCGGACACCCAAGGGTAATCCTGCGCCACGTCGTCGGTATAGCCCAGGTTGAACACGGTCTGCGACTTTGCCGGCCGCTCCTCGCGGGCATAGAAGGTGCCGAACAGCCGGTCCGGCCAGAAGCTGGTGATGCCGAAATTGCCGGTCTCGTCATGGAAGTGGTGCGCCATGTGGCGCTTCTTCATCTCGGCAAGCCACGGATGCTTCGGCTTGTAGCTAAGGTGCTGGATGCAGTGCGCAAACTCGTAGAAGCAGGTCGTCAGCAGGCCGGCTGCAAAGCAGACCGCCGCACCACCCAGGCCACCGATCGCCCAGCCCAGCGGAAGGGTCACGATCGCGATGGTCGGAAGCGTGGTGTAGAGCGCGCCGAACAGCACCTCCAGATGGTTGGGGTCCTGGTGGTGATCATAGTGGATCCGCTTCCAGGTGCGCGCAGTCAGCGGGCTCTTCCACATCCACTGCCCATGCAGCACATGCTTGTGCAGCAGGTACCAGATGAACGGATAGGCAACCACGGCCAGGGCAGCAGCAGCCAAACCAGCCACCAGCGACGGCGGATTCCAGATGGCAACCGCAATGGCCAGCACCGCAAGCAGGATATAGGCTTGGATCGCATAATATTGGAAATAGGCGACAACGAGGTCCTTCAGCGTCATGCGGTCAAGGAAATGGTCGCGGCTCCAGATGCCCGGGCGCTTCTGATGGTCGACGATCAACACACTGCTCCAATCTTTGTTCCACCGCGCATCTAATGATGCATTGCGGCAAATTTGGGATTGCCTGTGGCGCAACGGTGGCGCCCAGCCCATGTGGTGATTTGTCGTGCCGCCTCCGGCGGCGTGTTCCGCGCGTTGCTGGCTTGGCCGCCTCCGGCGGCGTGTTCCGGCCACTTGGCCGGGCGCGCGGTC
>JBGTBK010000232.1:0-5459 GCA_041749355.1 Sandaracinobacter sp.
CAGCGGCTGGCCGGCGCGCACGAAGCTGCCTTCGTCGTACAGCCGGCGGGCAACGATCCCCGTCACCCGGGCGCGCACCTCGGCGGTGCGGATCGCCTGCACCCGGCCGGGGAGCTCGAGGATGTTGTCGATCGTCCCGGAGCGGACGGTCTCCACTTCGACGGCGGGTGGCGGCGGTGTCGGCGGCGTGTCCGGGGAGCAGGCCGCGACTGCCAGCAGCAGGGCTGCTGCGCTGATGGAGTGCAACCGGCTTCGTTTCACGCTTTGCCCCTGACTGCCCGCCCGACCCATAGGCTGCCGCCTGTTGCAGGGTTGCGTCAAGTGAAAGCTTCGCACTGCAGCACAGCAGCGTGGCCGGCAGAGGTTAGCGGGGGGCGGGCGCCGGATAGACCCAGAAGCGCGAGATGAGGTAGCTGAGCCCGGCGACGAACACGACAATCACCGTCTGGGCCGGCAGCGCGGGAAGCGCGAGCGGCCCGGTTGCCACCCACAGCAGGCTGCTGTTCACGCCCATGCAGAACAGGTGCATGGCAACGAAGCGGGCCGCGCTGGTGCCCGAGACGCTGGCCTGGCGGAAGGTGAAGCGCGACTGCATCACGAAATTGACGATTGCCGACAGGACATAGGCAAGGACCGACGCCGGGACGGGCGGCAGCCACAGGGTGACGAGGGCGAACAGGACCATGTAGATTGCCGTCGACAGCAGGCCGACGGCGCCGAAGCGCGCGATGCGCGCCAGTTCGGCAAGGCGCGGGTTTGCGGACTGGTCAGCCATTGCTGATCCGGAAGGCATGGCTGCGAACGGTCTGGGCCACCCGGCGGATCCCCGAGCGGATGTCGACCGGCTGAAGCTCGGGCGGGATTGCGGAGCGGCGAAAGCTCATGTTCGCGCTGTTGGAAGGCCGGGGATCATAGCGCAGGTAGAGGCGGGTGCCGAGCAGCGCTTCGGTTTCGGCGACGATCTCGCCCAGCGGGGCCGGGCGTCCGCTGGCGAGAAGGAAGGGGTGCGGGCCCGGCTCGGCCAGCCGCAGGACCCTGTCCGCAATGAAGCGGGCCACATCCTCGGTTGCCACATAGTCGCGGATCGTGTCGGCCCGGCCGACGATGGTGCTGGTGCGGCCGGACAGGCCGTTCAGGATCAGCACCGGGATCAGGCCCATGCGCGCCCCGGCCTGAAAGCCATAGACGGTGGTCGGGCGATAGATGTGGGGGCTGAACGCAGGGGAGCCGGCGGCTGTGCGGAGCAGCAGGCCTTCCTGTTCCAGCTTGCCGATGCCGTAGGGGCGTGCCGGCTCTGGCACTGTCTGGGTGTCGACATGGCAGCGCCCGTCGAACAGGCCGCCGGCCGAGCTGACGAGGTGGAGATGGACCTCTCGCCCTTTGGCTGCGAGGTCGGCTGCCAGCGCGACGATTTCGGCGACCAGCCCGGTTTCCCGCCGCATGTCCTCGTCGCTGCTGCCCATGCCGCTTCGGCCTGCGGCCCAGACGATGCTGATCGCACCGGGCACTTCGGCCAGAAGGGTGGCGCCTAGTGCAGCCGCCGATTGCTTGCGGCCTTCGGGATCGGTCCAGGGCCAACGGATATCGGCGGCTGGCGCGATTGCGGATCTGGCAAGCCGGCTGGCAATTGCGCCACCCAATATGCCGCTGCCGAAAACCAGGGCGCGGTGGGTGTGGCCCGCGCCGCCGGGGGCCGGCAGGGCCAGCAGCTTCACACCAGCGCGCCGAGGCTTTCGGCGATCAGCGCGTCGCGCGATCGATCGATCAGGAAATAGCTGGGCTTGCCATGGGCCCTCAGCACCAGCGTGGAGACATATTGCAGCAGCAGCCCCATCAGGAAGGTGCCGAGGCCGCCGAAGAAGGTGATGAGGATCGCAAGCGAGGTCCAGCCCGGGACGATCCGGCCGGGATCGGGGGCCGCAATCCGGAAACCGGCCCAGATGAAGCCGGCAAGGATCGACAGGCCGAGGACCACGATGCCCATCACGAAGGCCCAGCGCAGCACGCGGAGCTGGCTCGAGAAGATCATCCGGCCGGCGTGGCGCAGCAGGGCCTTGAAGGAGTAGCCGCTGCGCCCGTCCTTCTGGAAGCGGATGTCGGTCAGCTCCATCGTCCGCGTGCTGGTGCGCAGCGTGAACCACGACAGGCAGACGTCGAAATAGGTGTCGTGGTTGACCACGCTTGCCGTCGCCCGCGCGACCGGCCCGCGGATCATGCGGAAGCTGTTGTAGTTGGGCAGGTTGGGGTCGCCTGTCAGGATCACCATGCCGCGCTTGAACAGGCGGGAGGTCATGTCGCGGTGGGCAGCGCCGTGCACGGCGGCGGCCGGCTTGGCATAGACGACATCATTGCCGGTGCTGACGGCATGGTGCAGCAGTTCCAGGATCCGTTCGGGCGGATGCTGGAGGTCCTCGTCCATGGTGACGATCCAGTCGGCCGAGCTGTGCATGATGCCGGCTACGGTTGCAGCATGCTGGCCATAGTTGCGCGACATGTGCAGCGCGACGATCCAGGGGTGGCGGGCAGCGAGCCGGTCGATGAGTTCGGGCGAGCTGTCGATCGCGCCGTCGTCGACGAAGATCAGCTCCTCCAGCCGCACGACAGAGCGCGCTTCTTCGAGCCGGTTGCGAAGCGCGGCCACCCGGACGACCAGTGCCTCGAGGTGATCCTCGCCCGAATAGACGGGAACGACGATACCGATGCTGGCCGCTCCGGCAGGGGGAAACATGCTGTTCATCGGGCAACCGGCCGGACCGGCGCGTGCGCGGGGTGCGACGAGCCGGGAGTCGATGCCCGTGATGGTGCCAGCCACGCCCTCATGTTGCGGCGCAATAGGCGATGGCCCGGGAGTCGTCAATGCGGCGGGCTGTCGGCTGCCAGCGCGAAAACGGGGTTAACTGCCCTTTTCGACGCTGTTTTTTGCCGCTCGGCCGGTCAGCGGCCCGCGGCCTTTTCGCTGGAAAGCCGGCTCATCAGGATTGCGGCACGCCGGGCCTGCAGCGGGATCGACGGCAGGTCGATCAACTCGCGCTCGGTGTGGTCGCCACTTCCGGCCGGGCCCATGCCGGCCAGGCTGTCGACATCGGCTGCCACGAAGCCGATGTCGCCAGCGCCCCGGCGAAGCGGGTCGAGCTCGGGCATTTCGGGCAGGCCGAGATCGCGGTTGACGCCGTTCAGCCGGGCAAGGATCGCGCGATTGCCTTCGGTCGGCGCCATCGGCGGATAGGGTTCGTTGAAGACCAGCTCGGCACTGGTCTTCGGGCTGTTCCTTGCCACGATGGCTTCCATCTTCGCCTTCACCCGCTCGGTCTGCTGGGGCGAGAGGCTGCGGAACTCGCCCACGGCCTCTGCGGTGGGCGGGATGATGTTCGACTTGCCCGTCACGGTCGCGCGCACACCCTCTGCGTCCAGGTCCACCCGCTCGCCGCCGGCCAGCAGGCCGACGTTGAAGGTGAGGCTGGGTTCTGGAAGCTCGGTGCGGAAGGCGGCCAGGATGCGCGCCATCTCGAACACTGCGCCGTCGCCCATGCGATCCGAGAAGATGGCGCTGCTGTGCCCGGTCTCGCCGCTGGTAACCAGCGACCAGGTGTTGGACGAGCGTCGCGCGATCGAGCCCATGTCCTTGCCGTCGATCCGCACCAGCCCTTCGAAATCGAGCGCGACGTCAGCACGCTTGCCTTCGGCCACCAGGTCCGAACGGGCGACGCTGCGGGGGCTGCCCGCTTCTTCCTCGTCGCCGGTCAGCGCGACGACGATGTTGGCATCCTTCAGCGTGCCGGCCGCCTTCATGGCCTGCAGCGCCGAAAGGATGATCACGATCCCGCCCTTGTTGTCGCCGACGCCCGGGCCGCGCGCGATGTCGCCTTCGCGGCTGAAGCGCTGGAAGGGGCTGTCGGGTTCGAACACGGTGTCGAGGTGGGCGATGAGGAGCAGGCGCTTGTTGCCTTTCTTGCCAACATGTTCGGCGAACAGGTGGCCCGCCCGGCCGACCTGACCTTGCGGAATCCAGCGCACCTTGAAGCCCAGCGCCTCGAACTCCGGCTTCAGCATGTCGGCGACCTTGCGGACGCCTTCCACATTGTTGGTGCCGCTGTTCTGGTTCACCAGCCGCTCCAGCAGCGCAATGCTGCGCTCGGTGTTGGCGTCGACGGTTGCGACCATCTTCGCTTCGGCCGGGGTAAGCGCTGCGGCCGCGGGGGCGGGGGCAAGGGCAAGAAGGAGGGCGGTTGCGAATGCGATCTTCATGGCCCTTCGTTACGGCATGGTGGGTCGGTCGGGCAATCGCCGACGGACGATTGACGGCCCGTCTGTCGCATTGCATTCGCCGCCTTCGGCGCAGACGGCGGCAAAAAGCGGGAGACGGACATGGCATTCACGGCGCGGATCCTGCTGCTGGGCTCGGGCGAGCTGGGCCGCGAGTTCACGATATCGGCCAAGCGGCTGGGCGCCCATGTGATTGCCTGCGACAGCTATCCGGATGCGCCGGCGATGCAGGTGGCCGATGGGTCCGAGGTGTTTTCCATGCTCGACGCCGACGCGCTGCGGGCGGTGATCGACCGCCACGCGCCAGACTATGTGGTGCCCGAGATCGAGGCGATCCGAACCGAGGTGCTGGCCGAGGTGGAGGCGGCCGGCACGGTGGTGGTGCCCTCTGCCCGGGCGGCGCAGATGACCATGAACCGCGACCGCATCCGCGACCTTGCAGCCGACCAGCTGGGGTTGAAGACGTCGCGCTACCGCTATGCCGAAACGCTGGCCGAGGCCGAGGCGGCTCTGGCGCATGTGGGCGTCCCTTGCGTCGTGAAGCCGGTGATGAGCAGTTCCGGCAAGGGGCAGAGCACGGTCCGCACGGCGGGCGAGATGGCGGCGGCCTTCGACTATGCGGTTTCCAACATGCGCGGCGACCGGGTCCGGGTGATCGTGGAGGCCTTCATTGCCTTCGACTACGAGATCACGCTGCTGACGGTGCGCACGCGCGCGGGGCTGCGCTTCTGCCCGCCGATCGGGCACCGGCAGGAGCGCGGCGATTACCAGGAAAGCTGGCAGCCGGCCGCCATGTCGGCTGCAGCATTGCGCCAGGCGCAGGACATGGCGGCCAGGGTGGTCGATGATCTGGGCGGCTATGGCCTGTTCGGCGTGGAATTCTTCGTCAGCAGTACGGGGGCCGGCGACGAGGTGATCTTCTCGGAACTGTCGCCTCGGCCGCACGACACCGGCATGGTGACGCTGATCTCGCAGGAGCTTTCCGAGTTCGACCTGCATGCCCGCGCCGTGATGGGGCTGCCGGTGCCCGAGGTGGGCTTGCGCGGGCCTTCGGCCTCAGCCGTCATTCTGGCGGAGCGCGACGCGAGCGACTTCCGTTTTGAAGGGCTGGCCGATGCGTTGGCGGTTCCGGGCGGAGTTGTGGGCGGGGTGGTCGACGTGCGGCTGTTCGGCAAGCCCGTCACCCGATCCGCTTT
>JBGTBK010000233.1:0-2585 GCA_041749355.1 Sandaracinobacter sp.
CTGCCACCCCGACAGCCGCCGCTCGGCCATCCAGCGGGCATGTTCCAGCGCCGCGAGCTGCTCCAGACGGACCGGGTCTGCGCGAAGGTCGGGCACGGCAAGGGCGCCCGGCGCAAGCCCTGTGCCGAGCCAGTCCGACAAGTCGAGCCCGGCGCTTGCGAGCTTGGCCGGAAGGTGGATCATCAGCCGGCGGTTGGATTCGCGCATTTCCTCGGTCAACTGCTCCCACGGAAGGTTGGCAACCGCGTGATCCGGCGCGACCTTTCGATAGGCTTCGTGAACCAGCCTGGGCAGCTGGTCCATATGGCTGTCGAACAGGCCGATGGCACCGGCAAAATCATAGGTCGAGCCGAACGACAGAAGGCCGGCGGGCTGGGTCCCGTCCCAGGCGGACACGCTGGCCGGGAGCGCGCCAGCGGCTGCAAGGCGCGTGCAGATGGGGCCGATTGCCCAGCCCTCGCGCCGGATCAGCGCCTGAAGCGACACCGCAACGGTGATCGCCCTGAGATCGCTGTCGACACAGACATAGGCCATGCTGATCGGGGCCTGTTTCTGGGCAGCCTTCAGCTCGTCCCACGGCAGGATGCGGGCGTCGGCGTGATGCCTTGCTTCTATGATGACCAGCTCGACACTCTTGCGCAATTCCGGGCACCGTTGGGTGAGGCTGACTTCGATGTCGGCTGCGTCCGGGTCCACGATGGTGACGCGCGGCATGCCCTGGAAGCTGGTGAGCGCCGACAGCAGCAGGTCGTCGAGGACAGCCTCTCCCGCCCGGCCAAAGCCGATCAGCAGAACATGGAGGCGCTGGTGGCCGAGCTTTTGCGCGATCAGGAAGGGCGGATGCTGCCAGTGCAGGCTGCGCAATGCGAGGTCGGTGAGGGAGACGTAGCGGACGCCGCTGATATTCTCCAGTTCGTCCATCCGCTCGCCGAACCATGGGTCCTCGAAGCTCATGGTGATCGGAGTGTCGCCGGCGATGCGGCGAAGGTCGCGAACGGCTGCGATCTGGCTGACTTCGTCGGAAAAGGCGACGATACAGTGTCGGGCCTGTTCGGCTGCATGCGCCCTGGCAAGACGCCGGTCCCACAGGCTGCTCACGATCAGCGCGCCCGGCACCGGCGAAGGGTGCACTTCGGTGTTGGTGATCCAGGTGACATCGTGCTGCCGTTCGGCTGCTGCCTCGACAAGGCCACGGGCGACCGGATGGTCGCCGATCACCAGCAGATGGTTGCGCCGGAAGCGGCCGAACCACAGGCTTGCGTTGCGCGACAGCAGGCGGGCGATCGCCTGGCTTGCGGCAAGCACGAAGGCGAGTGCGCCCAGCAGTCGGGCGGCTTCGAGGCGCCAGTCGAAGATGACCTTGGGGCCGGCTTCGTAGGAGGTTGCCATCACCATGCTGCCAAGCGCGCGCATCACGATGTCGACGAGGTTCAGGCCCAGTTCGCTGGCCTGCGCAGCCCAGCCCCACAGGCCGAACAGATAGCTGGCAAGGATCACCAGCGGCAGCAATACGGAGATGCGAACGAACCGCCCCATGCGCCTCTCTTGCGCGGGAATTCCGGCCGCCGCAACCGGCGGTGGGATCAGAGCTTGTGGCCCTGCCGGTCGCGCTTGGTCTCGAGGTAACGGCTGTTGTGCGGATTCTCGCCGAAGCTGTGGGGGACGAGCTCTGCAACCTCGATGCCCTGCCCCGCCAGCGAACTGGCCTTCAGCGGATTGTTCGAAAGCAAGCGCACCCGCCCGACCCCCAGCGCCTTCAGCATGGCGGCGGCAAGATCGAAGTCGCGCTCGTCTTCTGCAAAACCCAGTCGGAGATTCGCGTCGACGGTGTCGAAGCCCTGGTCCTGCAACTGGTAGGCCCTCAGCTTGTTCATCAGCCCGATGCCGCGGCCTTCCTGCTGGAGGTAGAGCAGGATCCCGCCCTCGGCTGCTATGCGCGAGACGGCAGCCCGCAGCTGCGGCCCGCAATCGCATTTCAGGCTGCCAAGCACATCGCCCGTCAGGCAGGCCGAGTGCAGGCGGATAAGCGGCGTGTCGCCCGGGTTGCCGATGATGAGGGCAAGATGCTCGGGGCCGCCATCGGAGGGGCGGAAGGCGACAACGCTTGTGTCCTCGGCGCCGTCGAGCGGCAGGCGGGCACGGCTGACGATTTCAAGCCGGGTGGCGCGCCGCCAGGCCAGGATGGCGGCGGCATCGGCCACGATCCGGTCGGGGGCCGTGGCCTTGGCCGGAACCGCAAACAGCGCCGGCAGCAAGGCTGCCCGCTTGGCAAGCGCAAGCCCTGCTTCGCCGGCCCTTTCGGATGCGCCCAGCCAACGTGTGGGGAACGGGCCCTTCAGCGGCGTTGCCAGATCATCGACCGGATCAGCGGTTGCAAGGCTGGTGACCAGATCGTGCCAGGGCATGCGCTCGATCGCGATCACCTGGGCGCCGGCTGCCGGCCGCTGGTTCAGAATCTTGAGCGTTGCAGCCCGTTCGGGTGTGATCAAGAGATCGGCCGGGCCTTCGGCTTCCAGCGCCGCGAGCCGGGCCGGTGTCGCAAGCTCGGCTGCCAGCAGGTCGAGCGCGGCCGGTCCGTCGGTCAC
>JBGTBK010000234.1:0-1554 GCA_041749355.1 Sandaracinobacter sp.
TCGCCTCGGCACTGGCGGGGGGTTGGGTTGCGCCGCACAGCTGGATCTCGGTCGAGACCGCGCGTGGCGAGGCCGTGGACGCCCCGGGATTTGTCGTCGAGACGGAGCGCCCCGTCGGCAAGGCCTGCCTGACCTTGCTGCGCCCCGCGCCCCTTGTCGCGACCGAGGTTGTTCCCTAAACGTTCGCACATGTCGGCCCCGAACCCGCTCGAGACCCAGCCGGCCTATCTGGCCGGGCTGAACCCGCCGCAATATGAGGCGGCGACCGTCCTGGAAGGCGCGGTTCTGGTGCTGGCTGGCGCCGGCACTGGCAAGACGCGGGCGCTGACAGCGCGGCTGGCGCATGTGCTGGCGACGAAACGGGCCTGGCCGTCGGAGATCCTGGCAGTCACCTTCACCAACAAGGCGGCGGCCGAGATGCGGCACCGGCTGGGGCAGATGATCGGGCCGGCGGCCGAAGGGATGCCCTGGGTCGGCACCTTCCATTCCATCGGCGCGCGGATGCTGAGGCGCCACGCCGAGCTGGTGGGGCTGCGATCGAACTTCACCATCCTTGATACCGACGATGTGCTTCGGCTGCTGAAGCGGCTGATCGTGGATGCCGGGATTGACGAGAAGCGCTGGCCCTCGCGGCAATTGTCCGGCCTGATCGACCGCTGGAAAAATCGGGGGCAGACGCCGGACCAGGTGCCGAAGGGCGAATCCTTTGCCTTTGCCGACGGCCGCGGCGCGGAGCTCTATGCGCGCTACCAAGCTGAGCTGAAGGCGCTGAATGCGGCGGACTTCGGCGACCTTTTGCTGCACATGATCAATATCTTCACCAGCCACGCGGACGTGCTGGGCGAATGGCAGCGGCGGTTCCGATACTGCCTGGTGGACGAGTATCAGGACACCAATGCGGCCCAGTATCGCTGGCTGACCTTGCTGTCGGCGCAACATCTGGGCGGCCAGGGCAATATCTGCTGCGTGGGCGACGACGACCAGTCGATCTACAGCTGGCGGGGTGCGGAAGTGGCCAATTTCCTGCGCTTCGAGCAGGATTTTCCGGGCGCCCGGATCATCAAGCTGGAGCAGAATTACCGCTCCACCCCGCATATCCTGGCGGCGGCGGCGCATGTGATCCAGCACAACAAGGGCCGGCTGGGAAAGACGCTGTGGACCCCCATCGAGACCGGCGAGAAGGTGAATGCCATCGCCGTCTGGGACGGGCCGGAAGAGGCCCGACTGGTGGGCGAGCGGATCGAGCGGTTGCTGCGCGAAGGTGTGCAACCCACGGAAATCGCGATCCTTGTGCGGGCGAGCTTCCAGACGCGGGAGTTCGAGGACCGGTTCATCGCGATCGGCCTGCCCTACAGAATCGTGGGCGGTTTCCGATTCTATGAGCGGGCGGAGGTGCGCGATGCGCTGGCCTATCTGCGGCTGGTGGCGCAGCCGGACGATGCGCTGGCCTTCGAGCGGATCGTGAACACGCCCAAGCGCGGGCTGGGGGACAAGGCGCAGCAGCGGGTGCAGGCGCATGCGCGGGCGACTGGGCTGACGCTGCCGATGGCGGCG
>JBGTBK010000235.1:0-10469 GCA_041749355.1 Sandaracinobacter sp.
CGGCCGCGAGCATCCGCGAAGTGGACCGGCGCATGGCCCAGCGCGGGGAGCCCTGGCCCAGCCGCCAGGCCTTTGTTGACAGCCAGCTTTCGAGCGACCGGCCGCCCGAGGATGTGGTGCTGATCGACGGCAGCGTTCTGAACAATGCGCCGTTCGGGCCGGCGATCAACGCGATCCGCCTGCGCCCAGCGCACCGGGAAGTGGACCGGCGGTTCGTTTACATCGACCCCAAGCCCGGAATGGCCGATGCGACCGACAGCGTTGCGCGCGGCGAGCCCGGGTTCTTCTCCACCATGTTCCGCGCGCTCGCCGACATTCCGCGCGAGCAGCCGATCAGCGACAGCCTGGAGCGCATCAATTCGGTTTCGGCCCGGATCCGGCGGCTGAAGGCGGTGACCGACGCGATGACACCGGCGGTGGACGAGGCGATCCTGCGGGCGGTCGGGCAGCGCTTCTTCCTGCTGGCCGTGACGCCCGAGCGGCTGTCGAAGGCAAGATCGCGGATCCAGTCGGTCGCGGCACGCGAAGCGGGCTTTGCCTTTGCGGCCTATGCCCAGCTGAAGGTGCGAACCGTCCTGGACGAGGCGGCAAGCATCCTTGCCCGTTCGGCCGAGCTTGGGCCAGCGGACGCGGCGCGCCTGAGGGTTGCACTGGAGGAAGCGGCAGCGTCCCGGGGGGCCTTTGCGCATGACGAATCGACCGGGCCCAATGCCGACACCTGCGGCTATGTGCGGCTTCTGAAGCAGTTGGACATCGGCTTCCGGGTGCGGCGGCTGCGCTTTTTCATCCGGCGGCTTTCGGGCGAGATCGAGAGCAGCGAGAATGTGCGCGAGCGGCAGAGCGCGGAGGCCCTGAAGGCGGCGCTGCATGTGGTGACGGCCCCCTTCGTCGCCCGCCGCGCGCCGGCCGATCCGCCGGACATTCCCACCTTGGCCGCCGCAGCAAGGACCGTGCTGACCGCGCAGACACCCGAAACACGGGTGGTGGCAGCCGGCCTCGCGATCGACACGCTGGCCGGCACATTGGGGCTTTCGGCGCTGGATTCCGATGCCGACCGGGTGCTGGTATCGGCCGTGACGGACCCGGGCTTCAGCCGGGAATCGCGGCGGCAGCTGATCCGCGCCTGGCTCGGCTTTCCCTTCTTCGACATCGCCATCCTGCCCCTGATGCAGGAGGAGACGGCCGACAGCTTCGAGGAGCTGAAGGTGGACCGCATTTCGCCCGACGACGCGACCAGCCTGAAGGCGGGCGGCGCACGGGCGATGCTGAAGGGCTGGCAGCTCAATGCCTTTGCTGCCTTCTTCAGCCGGGCCTACCGCGAAAATGACTATCTGTGGGGGCGGCTGCACGCGGCCGACCGGCTGGTCGACATCGTTGCAAGCTCTGTCCCCGAAGCATCACTTGACCAGAGGCATTGGAAACGCTTGCTGTTCGGCGCAATTCTCGCTGCCGAGAAGCCGAGGCTGAAGACGGTGCAGCCGCTGTTCAAGGAACTTGAGGAGATAATGGGGCAATGGGGCAAGCACAGCACGGCAGGCAGCAGCACAGCGCCTTGAACCTGGATCGTCGGCGGCTGCTGCAGGGATTTGCAGCGGCAGCCGCAGCATCGGCAACAGCACCGGCTTTCGGCAAGGCGACGGCCTATCCGGCGCTGCAGGCGCTGATCGACGATTATGTGGCCAAGGGGCTGGTGCCCGGCGCGGTGGTCGGCGTGCTGAAGCCGGGCCGGTTCCAGCCGACCTGGCTGAAGGCCGGCCGCACCGAGTTCCAGGGCGGCGCGCCGGTCTCGACCGACACGCTGTGGCGCATCTACTCCATGTCGAAGCCCATCACCGGCATTGCCGTGATGCAGCAGGTGGCAGCCGGAAAGCTTGGCATCGACACGCCGATCGCCGACATCCTGCCCGAGTTCCGGCAGATGCGGGTTCTGGTTGATCCCGAAAAGGGACTGGAAAGCCGGCCTGCCGAAAAGCCGATCCTGCTGCGGCACCTGCTGACCCACACGGCCGGCTTCAGCTACACGATTTCCGGCAACGGCCCGCTGGAGAAGGAGTATCAGCGGCTCGGCATCCAGCCCATGTCATCTGCCACCTTGATGCAGGCCGGCGGAACGCCGGCGCCAGATCTCAAAGCCTATGTGGAGCGGCTGGCGACCCTTCCGCTGCATTTCGAGCCCGGCACGAAGTGGCGCTATTCCGTGTCGATCGATGTTGCCGGTGCCATGCTTGAGCGGTTGACCGGCCGCATGCTGGACCAGGTGTTCGAGACCCAGTTGTTCGGCCCGTTGGGCATGAAGGACACGGGCTTTTGGGTGTCGCCGCAGCAGCAGAAGCGGCTGGCCGGGCTCTATGCCTGGGTCGATCCGCGCACCATGAAGCCGACCGACAAGCCGGCGCTGGTGGACGGGCCGGCGAAAAGCGAATGGTCGCAGCGGCCGACCATGCTGGCGGGAGGTGCCGCGCTGGTGTCGTCGGCCGAGAATTATGCCCGCTTTGCGCAGATGATGCTGAACGAGGGGATGTTTGAAGGCCGGGTGCTGCTGCCCCGGACCACGGCCCGGCTTGCGATGTCGAACCTTATGGAAAAGGGCGTCTTCTTCAACGGCGCCGACGGGAATGGCGCCGGCGGGCGGGCGATCCTGTTCGATGGCACCGCGGCCGACCCGGGGCTGTACCGGGTTGGAACCTGGGGCTGGGGCGGGGCTGCGAGCACCCTGTTCCATGTCGATCCCGTGCGCGGCCACGCAGCGGTGCTGATGCTGCAGTCGCTGGGCAACCCCAAGGGGCCCAATGAAAAGCTGTTCAACAAGGCGCTTGCCGCCGACGCGAGCGGCTGAGTCGGGTGGCCGAGGCGGGAACCAGCCGCCTGGAACGCGGGCGGTCGGTTCTGCGGCTCTTGCTGGCGGCGGTGTATCTGGCAGCCGGCATCGCCCATATCGCCCGGCCGGAGGGCTTTCTGGCGATCACGCCGGGCTGGGTGCCCTTTCCCGGGCAGGTGATCTTCTGGACGGGCGTGGCCGAGATTGCCGGCGCCATCGGGCTGTTCATCCCGCGGCTGCGGCGCTGGGCGGGCATCGGCCTTGCGCTTTATGCACTGTGCGTGTTTCCGGCGAACATCCGCCACGCGGTCGAGGGGGTCGCCATCGGCGGCACCACGCTTGGCTGGGGCTATCATGGCCCTCGCCTCGCCTTCCAGCCGGTCTTCATCTGGTGGGCGCTGTTCGCGGGCGGGGTGACGAGCTGGCCGTTCCGGAGCGGGCGGGCGCTTGCCAGCCGAAGCGGCATGGGCGACTGAGCGCCATGGCCCTGAAGAACCACCCCCTGCGCGCCCGCGTCGTGTCGGAAATGCATATGCGCCGGATGCCCGCGCTGAAGGCGCCCTGCCAGATGGTGCAGGTGATCCGGATCACTGACGCGCAAGACCATGGTCGCGAGCGCACGCACGCCGCTGCAATGCCCGGCGTGACCCGGCCCGAGGCGCAGCTTTCTGCGCGGCACATTTCGGGCACGGCGCCCGGCGGCATCGACTATGTGTGGGAGCGGCACAGCGAGGCGACCACGTCCACCGTGATCTTCCCGCGCCGGCAAGGGCGCGACGTGTTTGCCGAGCTGCAGGACGATGCGGCCGCGATGGGCTGGCTGACCGAGGCGCCGGGCGGGGTGCTCAGGGCCGTGCGGGTGGGGATTGTCGAGACCATCAGCGAGGCCGAGGTGATCGCTGCGGACGTGGGCTTTTCGGAGACCGACCTCGTGTGCTGCGACATCGGGCGGTCGCGCATCTGGTCGGACTTCCTGCTGCACGGTGACGGCTTCGGCCGGCTGCTGGTGGCCGCCAATGGCGTGGCGCCGATGGATCTCGCCCGTCTGGTGCAGAAGGTGCAGGAGCTGGGCAACTACCGCAACATGGCGCTGCTGGGCCTGCCCATGGCGCAGGAGAAGGCAGCCGAAGTCGCCGAGGCCGAGGGGGCAGTCGTGGACATTGCCGAGCGGATGGCGCGCGGCGAGGGCGACCGGGCGCTGCTCGACGAGCTGTCGGCGCTGGCCTCGCGGGTGACATCGCTGACGGCGGCGACGGCCTATCGGATGAGCGCGACGGCCGCCTACACCGCGATTGCAACCGACCGGCTGGAGCAGCTGACCTGTACGCCTGTCGAAGGTGCGATCACGCTGGAGGAGTTCACCGAGCGGCGTCTGCTGCCGGCGGCGCGGACCTGCGCGAGTTTCGTCAACCGGCTGGAGACGCTGTCGGTTCGGATAGAGCGGGCGACGTCTCTGCTGCGCACCCGGGTGGAGATGTCGGTCGAGGAGCAGAATGTGGCGCTGCTGCAATCGATGAACCGGACGTCGGCGCGGCAGGTGCGGCTGCAGAAGCTGGTGGAAGGCCTGTCGGTGATGGCGGTGAGCTATTACGCGGTCGGGCTGCTGTTCTACATTCTGAAGGGGGTGGTGCCCTTCTTCGGCGGCAAGGCCGAGCTGTGGACCGGGCTGGCGGTGGTTCCGGTGTTCCTGGGCGTCTGGGCCTACATGCACGCCCGGGTGAAGAAGATCGATGAGGGCGGGGAGGATTGAGCGTGCCGGTTCGTGGGGGGCCTGCGATGCTGGCCGGGATGGACCCGGTTCTGAACCCCGGGCGCTATCGGTTCGTGACCCTGGCAGAGGGCGAGGCGGTGCCCGAGGGCGCAATCGGCTGGTTTCGCGAAGCCGAAGGGGTGAGCGTGATCGTGCCGGCAGGCGAGGGCGATGGCCTGCCCATGAGCTGGATCACGCTGTCGGTGCATTCGGCGCTGGACGGCGTGGGGCTGACGGCGGCGGTGTCGGGGGCGCTCGCAGACGCCGGGATCGCCTGCAACATGGTGGCGGCGCACCATCATGATCATCTGTTCGTGCCCGCGGGCGACGCAGGCCGGGCGATGGATGTTCTGAAAGCGCTTCAGGCGCAGAGCAGCTGAGCCTCGGCCCAGCTGGCGGCGTCTGCAACTGCGGGGTCTGGATCGGCCATGAGCGCGCGCACGGGGGGCAGCAGGGCTTTGAGGCCGCTGTTGCCGGCGGCGTAGAGGCAGTTGCGCACGAACCGGTCGCGGCCGATGCGCTTGATTGGGGAGCCGGAAAAGATCTGCCGGAAGGCGGCGTCGTCGAGGGCGAGGAGGTCGGCGAGGTGCGGGGCGGTGAGCTCGGCGCGGGGGTGGAAGGCCGGGTCTGCGGGGTAGCGGGCGTGTGCGTTCCAGGGGCAGGCGGCGAGGCAGTCGTCGCAGCCGTAGATGCGGTTGCCGAGAGCGGCCCTGAATTCGGGCGGGATGGGCCCCTTGTGCTCGATGGTGAGGTAGGAAATGCAGCGCCGGGCGTCGACCTTGTAGGGAGCAACGATCGCAGCCGTTGGGCAGGCGGCGATGCAGGCCGTGCAGCTGCCGCAGCTGGCGGTGGTGCCGGGTTCCTTGAGAGGCACGAGATCGGCGGTTGTGTAGATGGCGCCGAGGAACAGCCAGTTGCCGGCCTTGCGGCTGAGAAGGTTGCTGTGCTTGCCCTGCCAGCCAAGGCCGGCGGCCTCTGCCAGCGGCTTTTCCATCACGGGGGCGGTGTCGACGAAGACCTTCACCTGTTCGCCTGAGCGATCGACCAGCCATCGGGCGAGGGCCTTGAGGCGGGATTTGACGACATCGTGATAGTCGCGGCCAAGCGCATAGACCGAGATGGTCGCGAGGTGGGGATGGGCGAGGTTCCGGTCTGGCGCGAGCGCGGGGGTGTAGGGCAGGCCGAGCGCGATGACCGAGCGGACGTCCGGCCAGAGGCCTGCGGGGCTTGCGCGCTGGTCGGCGCGCGCTTCCATCCACAGCATGTCGCCGTGGCAACCGTCCGACAGCCAGGCCTTCAGGCGGTTGCCGGCCTCGGGGGCGGCATCGGCAGGCGCGATTCCGAACGCCACGAAGCCGAGCCTTCGGGCTTCGGCTTCGAGCAGTTCAGAAGTCGAGCCCGACGCGCTTGGCGCGTCAGAAGTCCAATTTGTCATAGTCCGGCGGCGGGCGCACGCCTTCCATCCGGTCTGCGAGCAGCGCCCGGAACGAGGGGCGGGATTTCAGCGCCGAGTACCAGATCTTGGCCTGGCCGTGGCCGCGCCAGTCGATCCCGCCCAGATAGTCGGCGACCGAAATCTGGGCGGCGGCGTGCAGGTCTGCGACGCCGAAGGTGGGGCCGGCGAGCCAGCGGTTTTCATCCAGCAGGTCGTCGACATATTGCAGGTGCAGTTCGGCGGCCCGGTTGGCGTTGCGGATGGCGATGCCGTCGGGCATTTCGCGGCTGACGATCCGCTTGTACATGCGCTCTGCGAGCAGCGGGGCGGTGACTTCGGCATAGAAGCGCTGGGCGAACCAGTGGCCCAGCCGCCGCGCTTCGGCCCGTTCGGAGGCGCCGGCGCCGATCAGCGGCGGCCGCTCGATGGTTTCGTCCAGCCATTCGATGATCGCAGTGCTGTCGCACAGCGTCTGTATGCCGTTTTCCAGAACCGGCGTCTGGATTGCGGGGTTCAGGCTGGACAGCGTCTCGCCCCGCTCCCACGGGTAGGCGAGCACCAGTTCCGCGGTGAAGCCCTTTTCGGCCATGGCAAAGCGCACGGCCCGGCTGAAAGGACAAAGGGGAAACTGGTGGAGGCGCCACATGCAAGCGTCTATTAGCGCAAGCCAACGGCAGCGCCAGACCCTGCTTCTTCAATAAGCCCGGCCTTGCACAGTTGCGCCAATCTGGCAGCTTTGCTTGTGGCACGGCCGGTGCTAGCGCCTTTCGGCGAAGAAGGGAGACATCAGATGGATCTTGCGTTCAGCCCCGAGGAAATCGCCTTCCGCGAGGAAGTGCGGGCGTTCATCGCCGAAAACTATCCGGCCCACCTGCGCGGCAAGCAGGACGAAGGCGAGGAACTTGGCCGCGAGGACATGCTGGCCTGGCACCGCATCCTTGCGAACAAGGGCTGGTCGGCTCCGGCCTGGCCCAAGGACTATGGCGGCACCGGCTGGACCGCGACGCAGCGCTACATCTTCTCCGAAGAGAGCGCCAAGGCCGAGACCATCCCCCCGCTGCCCTTCGGCATCAACATGGTCGGCCCGGTCATCTACACCTTCGGCACGCCCGAACAGAAGGCACAGCACCTGCCCGGCATCCTGTCTGGCAACGTGTGGTGGTGCCAGGGCTATTCCGAGCCGGGCGCGGGTTCCGACCTCGCCAGCTTGCGCACGCGGGCCGAGCGTGTGACCGAGGACGGCAAGGACTATTACATCGTCAACGGCCAGAAGACCTGGACGACGCTTGCCCAGCATGCCGACTGGGGCTTCTTCCTGGTCCGCACCGCAAGCGACGTGAAAGCGCAGGAGGGCATTTCCTTCCTGTTGATCGACATGAAGACGCCCGGCATCACCGTGAAGCCGATCATCACCCTTGGCGGCGAGCATGAGGTGAACGAGGTGTGGCTCGACAATGTGAAGGTGCCTGTCGAGAACCGTGTCTATGAGGAAAACAAGGGCTGGACCTGCGCCAAGTTCCTCCTCGCCCACGAGCGCACGGGGATTGCCGGCGTTGCCCGCTCGAAGCGGGGGATCGAGAAGCTGAAGGCGATCGCCAAGGCCGAACAGGATGGCACCGGCCAGCCGCTGCTCGCCAACCCATTTTTCCGCCGCAAGGTGGCGGAGCTCGAAACCGACCTCACTGCGCTGGAGTTCACCGAGCTGCGCACGCTGGCCGGAGAGGCCAGCGGCAAGGGCCCGGGGCCGGAATCCTCGCTGCTGAAGGTGAAGGGCACCGAAATCCAGCAACGCATCACCGAGCTGGTGCTGGAGGCGGCCGGCAACTATGCGGCGCCCTATTTCCGGGCCTTCCCGGAAGGGTCGAACGAATATGCCATCGGGCCGGACTTCGCGCACCGCGCAGCGCCGACCTATTTCAACATGCGCAAGACCAGCATCTACGGCGGATCGAACGAGATACAGCGCAACATCATCGCGAAGATGGTGCTGGGGCTTTGAGCGATGGCTCGATGGTTCGTTTGTCTCATGTTGTTGTTTTCCGCCAGCAGCGCTTTGGCTTCTGATTGGTGGCGAGTTGCAATATCGAATGATGATGACGCTTTTTTCGTTGACGCTTCGAGTATAGGTGCTGAAAAAAATTTAAAGCTGGCGTGGATTGCTGTTGTATCAGGTAATCTTGTAGCTGACGGAACCCGTTTGCGAAAATCCCAGTATGCAGTTGATTGTGCCACTGGAAACACTAGTATGCGCTTTTCGTCCCGCTATGATGACAGTCAAAAGCTTATTCGATCAAGAAGATTCCAGGGCGACGAGTTTGAACCTACTGTTCCGGATAGTGTATTTGAACCCGTTGTAAAATTTGTCTGTGGTGGCCAGCCAGCTGTGCCTTCGGCAATCCAGATACGTGCAGACCCAGTAGAGTATTGGCTCATTGTGAAGGATGGGCGCGCAGGAAGGTAACATATGGACTTCAATTTCACCGAAACGCAGGGGATGCTGCGCGACACGCTGCGCCGCTACCTTTCGGACACCTATGATTTCGACAAGCGGCTGGCCATGCTGCGGATGGACGGCGGGCGCGATCCCGGCGTGTGGAAGGCGCTGGCAACCGAGCTCGGCATCCTTGGCGCAGCTCTCCCCGAAGCCCATGGCGGCTTTGGCGGTGGCCCGATCGACAGCATGGTGCTGATGGAGGAATTCGGCCGCGCAATCGCAGTCGAGCCTTATGTGCCGACCGTTGTGATCGGCGGCAATGCGCTGGTCGCGACCGGCGGCGCCCATGCCGACGCACTGCTGCCCGGCATCATCTCGGGCGAGGTGGTGATCGGCGCCGGCCTCTACGAGCCGCAAGGCCGCTACAATCTCGCGGACATGAAGACGACCGCCAAGGCCGACGGCTCGGGCTGGACGCTGAACGGCCACAAGAGCGTGGTGGTGGCAGCGCCCTATGCGACGCACCTGCTGGTGTCGGCCCGCACCGGCGGCAGCCAGCGTGAGGCGGGCGGCGTGTCGCTGTTCCTGGTGGAAGCCAATGCCAAGGGCGTGGTGCGGCGCGATTACCCGTGCGTCGACGGCTATATGGCAAGCGAAGTGTATTTCGAGAATGCGAATGTCGGCCCGCACGCCCTGCTCGGCGCCGAGGGCCAGGCCCTGCCGCTGATCGAGACTCTGGTGGACCATGCCGCAATGGCGCAGTGCGCCGAAGCGACGGGCGCGATGAAGAAGCTGCACGAGCTGACGCTGGACTATGCCAAGCAGCGCAAGCAGTTCGGCAAGGCGATCGGCGACTTCCAGGTGATCCAGCACCGGCTGGTCGACATGTTCATGGAAGCCGAGCAGGCGACCTCGATGACACTGATGGGCACGCTGCGGCTCGACGACGCCGATCGCGCCAAGTGGGTGAGCCAGGCCAAGGCCAAGATCAACAAGGGCGCCCGGGCGCTCGGCCAATGGGCGGTGCAGACCCATGGCGGCATCGGCATCACCACCGAGCTTGCGGCCGGCCATTATTTCAAGCGCCTGTCGATCATCGAGACCCAGTTCGGGGACTTCGACTATCACATGGGCCGGCTGGAGGCTGAACTGCTCGCAGTTTGAGCTGGAACGCAGTGATGACGGGACAAGGGCGGCCTCAGGGGCCGCCCTTTTTCGTTTTGCGCAGTCAGCCTCCGTTCAACCGGCGTCCGGCACTTTTCGCCCCATGAAACAGCTGCTCCTCGCCGCCGGGCTGGGCCTGGTTCTTACCGGGTGCATGACCAGCACGGGCTGGTCGGAAGCGCCGCTGGACGACAGCGCCTATGCCGCGCCTCCCCCGGTCGCATGGTGGGGCCGGGATGTGGCCTCGGTCGACATCTTCTACGGGTCGCTTGCCCAGCATGGCTACTGGGGCAATCACGCCCGCTATGGGCGGGTGTTCCTGCCGTCGGGCGTGGGGCCGGGCTGGCAGCCCTATGCCCGCGGCTATTGGCGGCAGGATGCGCGCTATGGGCGGGTGTTCATCAGCGCCGACCCCTGGGGCTGGGCGACCTATCACTATGGCCGCTGGGGCCGCGACGACCGCTTCGGCTGGTTCTGGGTGCCCGACACGCGCTTCGGGCCCAATTGGGTCGATTGGCGCGACGGTGCGGGCTATGCGAGCTGGTCGCCGCTGCCGCCGCCGGGCTGGAGCAGCTGGGGCTATGGGTGGGGCAACGACTGGTGGCTGCATGCGCCGGGCGCCTGGGTCTATCGGCCGGGGCTCTATGACCATGTGCGACGCGGACGCCATGACTGGGACGGGCGTGATCGGGACCACCGAGACCGGGACAGATATGACCGGGACAGACATGACCGGGATCGGGACAAGGTGGTGGACCGCACGCCCCAGACGCTTCCGCCCGGGCAGCGCAATGTGCATCCCCGCTCGAGCCCGACCTGGGCCGATGGCAACCGGCCGCCGCCTGCGCAAGGCTGGCAGGGTGGCGAG
>JBGTBK010000236.1:0-2805 GCA_041749355.1 Sandaracinobacter sp.
ACAACCGGCCCGACCGCCCGCCGCAAGGCCGAGGAAGGCACGCCCGTTGCAGCTCCCGCAGCTCCTTCCGCGTCGACGCCCGCGTCGACGCGCACCGAAGAGCGCGTTCGCATGACCCGCCTGCGCCAGACCATCGCCAAACGGCTGAAGGAAGCGCAGAACACCGCCGCCATGCTCACCACATTCAACGATGTGGACATGAGCGCCGTGATGGACGCGCGGACCCGCTACAAGGACGCCTTCGAGAAGAAGCACGGCGTCCGCCTCGGCTTCATGTCCTTCTTCGTGAAGGCCTGCGCGCTCGCAGCGAAGGATATCCCTTCGGTGAACGCCCGCATCGACGGCGACGAGATCGTGTTCCACGACTATATGGACGTTGGCGTCGCCGTCTCGAGCCCTGGTGGCCTCGTGGTGCCGATCCTGAAGGACGCGCAGGCCAAGGGCTTTGCCCAGATCGAGCTCGAGATCGCCGATTTCGGCAAGCGCGCCCGCGAAGGCACACTCAAGCTCGAGGAGCTGCAGGGCGGCACCTTCACCATCACCAACGGCGGCGTGTTCGGCAGCCTCATGTCCACCCCCATCCTCAACCCCCCGCAATCGGGCGTGCTCGGCATGCACCGCATCGAGGAGCGGCCCGTGGTGGTGAAGGGCCAGATCGTCATCCGACCGATGATGTATCTCGCGCTCAGCTACGACCACCGCCTGATCGATGGGCGCGAAGCCGTCACCTTCTTGCGTTCCGTCAAGGAAGCGCTTGAAGATCCCGTCCGCCTCCTCGTGGACCTCTAAGGAATAGCCAATGGCCGATTTCGACGTCATCATCATCGGCTCCGGCCCGGGCGGCTATGTTGCCGCCATCCGCGCCGCCCAGCTCGGCCTGAAAACCGCCTGCGTGGAAAAGCGCGGCACGCTCGGCGGCACCTGCCTCAACGTCGGCTGCATCCCGTCGAAGGCCCTTCTGCACGCCTCCGAACTCTATGCCGAGGCAGCCCACGGCGAACACACGAAGTTCGGCATCGGCTACGGCGAAGTCACCATCGACGTCGCGACGATGCGCGCCGAGAAGGACAAGGCCGTCAAGGAGCTGACCGGCGGCATCGAATTCCTGTTCAAGAAGAACAAGGTGACCTGGCTGAAGGGCGAGGCGAAGTTCGTCGACGCGGAGACCATCGAGGTGGCAGGCGAAACCCACAGCGCGCCGAACATCGTGATCGCCACCGGCTCCGAAGTTGCCTTCCCGCCAGGCCTCACCCCCGACGGTGAAGTCGTCATCACCTCGACCGAAGCCCTCGACTTGGCCGAAGTCCCCAAGCACCTCGTCGTCGTCGGCGGCGGCTATATCGGGCTCGAGATGGGCTCGGTCTGGAACCGTCTCGGCGCCAAGGTCACGGTGGTCGAATATGCCCCCACCATCACCCCCGCGATGGACGCGGAAATCGTCGCAGAATTCGCCAAGATCCTGAAAAAGCAGGGTCTCGAGCTGCGCACCGGCACCAAGGTCACGAAGATCGAGCGCAAGGGCAAGGGCGCTGTCCTCACTCTCGAGCCGGCCGCCGGCGGCGCGTCCGAAACGCTGGAGGCGGACATCGTCCTCCTGTCGGCCGGCCGCCGCCCCAACACGGACGGGCTGAACCTTGCCGCCACCGGCCTCACGCTCGATGCCAGGGGCCGGATCCCGACCAACGGCCAGCTGGCTACCGCAATCCCCGGCCTCTGGGCCATCGGCGACGTGATCGAAGGCCCGATGCTGGCCCACAAGGCCGAGGATGAGGGCGTCGTCGTTGCCGAACAGATCGCAGGCCTGAAGCGCCCGCTGAACCACGCTGTGATCCCGGCCGTCGTCTACACCCAGCCCGAAGTCGCAACGGTGGGCCTCACCGAAGAAGAAGCGAAGGCAAAGGGCATGAACCTGAAGGTCGGCAAGTTCCCCTTCATGGCCAACAGCCGCGCCAAGACCAACCGCGACACGCTGGGCTTCGTGAAGGTGATTGCCGATGCCGAAACCGACCGGGTGGTCGGCGTGCACATCATCGGCCGCATGGCCGGCACGATGATCGCCCAGGCCGCCCAGGCCATGGAATTCGGCGCGTCGAGCGAGGACATCGCCTACACTTGCCATGCCCACCCGACCCACCCGGAAGCGCTGAAGGAAGCCGCGCTCGCGGTGACGGGCAAGGCAATTCACATCTGATGGGCCACATCTGATGGAATCCGCCGCGCTCGAGGAACTGCGGCGGATCTTCACCGCGCTCGATTATCTCGGCGTCGCGATCTTCGCGGTCACTGGCGCTCTGGTGGCCGCCCGCGCGCGGCAGGATTTCGTCACCTGCGCCTTCTTCGCCGGCATGACCGGCATGGGCGGCGGCACCATCCGCGACCTGCTGATCGGCGCGCCGGTGTTCTGGATCCGCCAGGAATGGTTCGTTGCGGTCTGCCTTGCCGCCACCTTCGCGGTCTGGTTTCTTCGCACCGACCGCTGGCCCGGAAAGCCGCTGCGCTGGCTCGATGCCGTTGGCCTGTCGGCCTATTGCGCCTTCGGCTCGCTGAAGGCACTCAGCCTCGGCATCGCGCCGGTTCCCGCGGTCCTGATGGGCGTCATCACGGCCACCTTCGGCGGTGTGCTGCGCGACATGGTGGCCGGCCAGCCCTCCATCCTTCTCCAGCGCGAAATCTATGTCACGGCCGCCATCGCCGGCGCCACCGTCACGGTGCTTCTCTCGGCCGTCTGGGGGCTGAACGGCTGGCTCGCCGGCTCGGCGGGTGCTGCCACTGCCTTCGCAATCCGCGCCGGCGCCATCGCGCGCG
>JBGTBK010000237.1:0-3158 GCA_041749355.1 Sandaracinobacter sp.
GCGCGACGCGGCTGACCGGCTGCTGCGCCGCGACCTGCTGGGCCGGGATGTCTTTGCGCGCGGAAACCCCGAGGGGCTGCGCACGATCCGCAACTCCGCCTGGGACGCCAGCCTCTATGACCTGCTGTCGGCCTATGGCACGCTCAACCAGCGCCCCCGCGCCGCTGCCTGGACCCCGCATGACCGGGGCGCGATCTGCACGCTGGAGGACGCCCTGCAACGGCTTTCAGCGCTGATCGGGACGGCGCTGGACTGGACCGAACTGGCCCGCTTCCTGCCGGCAACCGAGGATCCGGTGCTGGCACGCTCCACCCTCGCCTCGAGCTTCGTGGCGGCGCTGGAGCTTACGCGGACAGGGGCTGCCGAACTGACCCAGGCGAGCGCCTTCGGGCCGCTGCTGCTCCGGGTGCGGAGCAAGGGAACGGCCTGAGGAACCGGGCTAGAGTTGCGGGCGTCTGGAGCCCCAGGGAGCGGCTTGCTCCAACTCGGCCGCGAGCTGCAGCAGCAGGTCCTCCCGCCCGAAGGGCGCCATTGCCATGATGCCGATCGGCAGGCCGTCGTGGCTGGTGCCAAGCGGAAGGGTGATGGCCGGGCAGCCGCTGATGTTGGCGAGGCTTGCGAACGGGCAGAAGGCCGTGAACTCCTGCCCGAACACCCCGGGATCGTCCTGGTCGAGGTGAAGCACGCCCAGGTCGATCGGCGGCTTGGCAAGCGTCGGGCTCAGCAGCAGCTGGTGGGTTTCGAAGAAGCTGTCGATGGCCGTTGCCGCTGCCTCGAAGGTGGCGAGCGCGGCCTGCAGGTCCTGCGCAGTGCGGGTGGCGGCGATGTGGCGCCACATGGAGGTGATCTTCTCGATGCTCTCGGGAGTCGCCTCGTGGCCGACGGCGGCGGCGTGCGCGGCCAGCGTGCGCGCCGTGCAGGTGGCGATGTTGGTGGTGTTGGCGTCCATCAGCGCAGCATAGTCGATGGCAGGCGCATCCTCGCGCACCCTGTGCCCCAGCCGGCCCAGCAGCAGGGCCGCTTCGTGCAGGGCCGCGTGGACATCGGCATCCACAAGATCACCGCTGAAAGGGTGCAGCATCAGCGCAACATCGAGGCGGGGGGCCTTGCGCGTGATGGCGTCGAGATAGCCGCCTTCGGGGCGGGGCGGGCGCACCCGGTCTCCGGGTGCGGGATGGCCGAAGACATCCATGAAGGCAGCTGCATCGCGGACGCTGCGGCTGATCGGACCGATGCCCGACAGGCCATTCCAGTCCTCCACCTTGCCCGGCCCCAGCGGAATCCGCCCACGCGAGGTTTTCAGGCCCAACAGCCCGCAGCACGACGCCGGCACGCGGACCGAGCCGCCACCATCCGAGGCCTGCGCCAGTGGAACCACACCGGCTGCAACCGCCGCTGCGCTGCCGCCCGAGGAGCCGCCGGTGGTCTTTTCCGGGTTCCAGGGGTTGCGCGTACGGCCCTTGGCCAGCGACTCGGTGGTGACCGTCAGTCCCAGTTCGGGCGTTGTGGTCTTGCCGAAGGTGACAAGGCCGGCCGCGTCGGCGCGATCGACGAAGGTGCTGTTCACCCCGGCCAGATGGTCGAGATAGCGGCTGCCCGACCCGGTGCGCACACCGGCAATGTCGATGCCGAGGTCCTTCACGAGGAAGGGAACCCCGGCAAGCGGGCCGGCCGGCAGCGCGCGCGTGGCCTGGGCGCGGGCCCGATCCGTTGCGTCTTGCGCGAGGAAGTTCAGCAGCGGGTTGGTGTCGGCCATGCGGGCGATTGCGACTTCCAGAAGCTCGGCCGGGCTGACGTCGCCGGCAGCGACATGGCCTGCGAGGCCGACGGCGTCGGTTTCCTGGTACAGGGTTGCAATATCGGTCATCCTGGCTGCTCCATCCGGGCAAGGGCAGCCGACAGGGCCGCGATGAGATCGTCCGGATCCTCGAGCCCGATCGACAGGCGGAGCGAAAGTCCGGAGGGGCGGAAGGTGCCGAGTCGCCGGATCGATTCCGGGCTCGTGGGGATGCAGAGGCTTTCAAAGCCGCCCCAGGAAAATCCGATGCCGAAATGGCTGAGGCCATCGCAGAACAGCGCGGCGTCGGCCCGGCTGCCCACCTTCAGCACCAGCCCGAACAGGCCGGAGCTTCCGGTGAAATCCCGCTTCCAGATCGCGTGGCCCGGACAGTCCGGCAGTGCCGGATGCAGCACGCGATCAACCAGCGGATGAGCCTTCAGCCAATGGGCGATCCTCAAGGCCGACGCCTCGTGCCGGGCCATGCGCAGCGGAAGCGTCCGGAAACCCCTCAGCGCAAGCGCGGCTTCGTCGCCCGACACACACTGGCCCAGCTGCCAGGCCGTCGAGCGCAGGCGGGCGAAGAAGGGCGCAGTCGCCGAGACCGAGCCCATCATCACGTCGGAATGGCCGCCGACATATTTGGTGAGCGCCTGCACGACCATGTCGCAGCCGGCTGCAATTCCCTTGAAGTGCAGGCTGGCGGCCCAGGTGTTGTCGAGAAGGGTCGCGATGCCCCGCGCCCGGGCGGCGCCCGTGATGGCGGGCACATCCTGCACTTCGAAGGTGAGGGAACCGGGGCTTTCCAGCAGCACAAGCGCGGTTTCGGGGCGGAACAGGCTGGCGATGTCGGCGCCCATCATCGGGTCATAGGGCTCGGCCTCGATCCCCAGCCGCTTCAGCAGGCCCTGCCCCATCGCGGTCGTCGGGTCATAAGCGCTGTCGGGCAGGAGGATGTGGCTGCCGGCTTTGGCGACCGACAGGATCGCGCCGGCGATGGCCGCAACGCCGGAAGGGTAGAGCATGGTGCCGGCCGCACCGGGCTCAAGGCCGGTCAACGCCTCGCGCAGGGCCCAGGTGGTCGGCGTCCCCTTTCGGCCGTAGAAGAGCGTCTCGTCCTGCCGGTGGTTGGCAGCCTCCATGTCGGCGATGGTCGGATAGAGGATCGTGGACGCACGCCAGACTGGCGGGTTCACGATTCCGCCGGTGCCTTCCCTGTTTTGGGTCCATTCCGGACGACGACCGGCCTCTGCCGCCCAGGTGGAGTCTTTTTCGCTCACGGGCGAAGCCCTCCGCGGGGGGCGCCGCATTGGCGGCGGCGCGCAGTCGCGCTTGCGGGCATTGCCCGGCTTCCGGAGCTCACGGGCGAAGCCCTCCGCGG
>JBGTBK010000238.1:0-23989 GCA_041749355.1 Sandaracinobacter sp.
GCGTGGCGGCCGGCCAGTTGGTGACCGCGGGCTTGGGCAATTGGGCAGCAGCGGGGGCTGCCGCGAGGCAGGCGCAGGCGAGCAGCAGGCGGGACGGGAAGAGGGGGCGGAGAGATGGTGCGACAGACATCGGCTTGGCTCCTCTGGTGGGTGGAGCCGGCAGGAGGGGCCCGCCGGCAGACTGGAGGACGCCGCGGAGGAGGGTCGATTCAGGCGGTTAATTGGTGAAGCGCAGGCAGGCTTGCTGGCGGTTAGGCGGCTGGCCCCGCGGGCGTTCGCCGACGCTGTTCTGCGTTAAGGGACGCCGGGCGCGCTGTTTACGGCTTTCGTGGGTTGTTTGACGGCCGTTCACGACATTGCTTCAGCCGGGAGTCAGCCAGACTGGGCCTTTCGGGCGCGCTGGTAACCATCGCGAGCCTGGCAGCGGGCCCACCAGGCCTGGGTGCGGGGGCCGAGGCTTTCGACGAGGCTGAGGTTGGCGGCGAGCAGGCAGGCATAGCCGACGGCGATGTCGGCGGCGGTGAAACGACCTGCCGCGAGCCAGTCGCGCCCGTCTGCGAGGTGGGCTTCCACCCAGCCCATGCGGGCGAGGAACCATTTGGCATAGGCGTCGGCGACGGCGGGCTGGCGCTTCTCGGGCGGTTCCAGCACGCGGTAGCGGAGCACGAGGGTCTGCGGGAAGGTGAAGGTGGCGTCCGACTGGAAGAGATAGTTGAGGTAGAGGGCGTAGTCGGGCTCTGCGGGCTGGACGGCGAGCGGGGTGGGGCCGTGGTGGGCGGCGAGGTAGGCGAGGATGCCGCTAGATTCGGTGAGGACAGACTCCCCGTCGACGAAATAGGGGATGGTGCCGAGCGGATTGGTTTCCAGATAGGCGGGCTGGGCCCAGCGCGGCGGGAAGGGGAGCAGGTGGAGGGTGTAGGGAAGCTCCATCTCCTCCAGCATCCACAGGGGTCGGAACGAGCGGGCGTCGGCGCAGTGCCACAATTCCATCACGGATGGTCTCCTTCCCCTCTCGCTTAGTGGCGCGCGTCCGGCTAATCACCCTGCCCTATGGACCAGATACGCATCATGGGCGGGCGGCGGCTTGAGGGCCGGCTGCCGATTTCGGGGGCAAAGAACGCGGCGCTGACGCTGCTGCCGGCAGCGCTGCTGACCGACGAGCCGTTGACGCTGCGGAACCTGCCGCGGCTGGCGGACGTGGACACCTTCGGGCACCTGCTGAACGTGCTTGGCGCCTCGACGCAGGTGCAGGGGTCGAGGCCGGAGGATTTCGGGCGGGTGATGACCATCTCCGCGAGCCGGATGACCAGCACCACTGCGCCTTATGACATTGTTCGCAAGATGCGGGCCTCGATCCTGGTTCTGGGGCCGCTGCTGGCGCGCGAGGGGGTGGCGACGGTTTCCCAGCCGGGTGGCTGTGCGATCGGGAACCGGCCGATCGACCTGCACCTGAAGGGGCTTGAGGCGCTTGGAGCGGAGATCGAGCTGACCTCGGGCTATGTGCGGGCAAAGGCGCCGAAGGGCGGCCTGCGCGGCGGGCGGATCATCTTTCCAGTGGTGAGCGTTGGGGCGACCGAGAATGTGCTGATGGCAGCTGTGCTGGCCAAGGGCGAGACAGTGATGGAGAATGCGGCGCGCGAGCCGGAAATCGTCGATCTCGCCAATTGCCTTGTCGCGATGGGGGCGCGGATTTCAGGCGTCGGGACCGAGCGGTTGGTGATCGAGGGCGTCGACCGGCTGCATGGCGCCACCTATGCGGTGATGCCGGACCGGATCGAGGCGGGAAGCTATGCCTGTGCGGCGGCCATTACCGGTGGCGAGGTGGTGCTGGCCGGTGTGGACCGGGCGCTGTTGGGATCGACCCTGCCGGTGCTGGAGGAGGCGGGCGTTGCCTTCGAGGACGTGGACGGCGGGCTGAAGGTGAGCCGGGCCAATGGCCTGCATGGGGTGACTGCGACGACGGCACCCTGGCCGGGGCTGGCGACCGACATGCAGGCGCAGCTGATGGCGCTGGTGACGGTTGCCGACGGTGCGAGCATGCTGACCGAGACGATCTTCGAGAACCGCTACATGCATGTGCCCGAGCTGGCGCGGATGGGGGCGGACATCATGGTGAAGGGGCGATCTGCCATGGTGCGGGGTGTGCCGAAGCTGTTCGGAGCGCCGGTGATGGCGACGGACCTGCGCGCCTCGATGAGCCTGGTGATTGCGGGCCTGGCCGCCGAGGGCGAGACGCTGGTGAGGCGGGTGTATCACCTGGACCGGGGCTATGAGCGGCTGGAGGAGAAGCTGCAGGCCGTGGGTGCCGACATCGAGCGGGTGAGCGGGGACTGACGGGCGTGGCCGAGCCGGAGATGCGCGAGCTGCTGCTTCTGCGGGCGGAGGATGGCGAGGATCTGAAGATCCTGTCGGCCTGTGTGCAGGACATGGCGGTGAAGCCGGTGGATGTGCGCTGGCTTGCGCGGTCGCGGCAGCTGGTGCTGGTGGGCAACCGCTTTCGCTGGGAGGCGAAGGCGCCGACGCGGATTCGCAGTGCGCTTCGGTTCGACGGGGTGTTGCGGGTTTCGCGGCGGGAGTGGCCGGAGGAGGCGCATGCGGTGCTGCCGCTGCTGGCGGTGACGTTCGGGCAGGCCGAGGGAGCCGAGGAGCCCGGGGGCGTGGTGCTGCTGGCCTTTGGCGGGGGGACGATGCTGCGGCTGCAGGTGGAAGCCGTGGATGCGACGCTGGAGGATCTTTCCGGCGCCTGGGGGGCGATGGCGGTGCCGAGCCATGGTGAGCCGCTTTCGGGCGAGCCCTTACCGGATGTGAAGGACGAAGGTCTCTAAACGGGAGGGTGCGGGCGTCCGTGACTGGACATGCTGGCGGCAATTCGGCCGACCGGCGTGACAGGATGAAGCGCTGTGCCGACAGTTTTCACGCTGACAGGGTTCACGCTGAAGGCTTCCACAGGGCAGTGGATTTCATCCTGCAGTTCGGCTCCGTCCGATTCTCGGTTCGGCTTCAAACATTGCGCATCGGCAACATTCTGCGGGAACCTTTCATCGGTTCATCGACAGAATAGGGCGGTTCGTCGTGGAAAGCCGGTCCAACGGTTGCAGCTTTTGCTGACTGGCCGGAGGGTTAATGGAGTCGGAAAAGACATAAAAAAATATAAAACAAAGGGTTGCTACATGTCGCTGAAAAAGAATCTCGCCCTTGGCGGGGTAATGCTGGCTGCTGTCGTTCCGACGCAGGCATCGTTTGTTTACGCTCAGACAGTTTCTCCGACTCCTGCCGCAAGCACGGCTTCCACCCGTCCTCTCGACGCGCGGACCCGGGCACTGCTGGCCAAGGCCAGCGCTTCGGCCAAGGTGTATTCCGCTTCGCCGAACTCCGCCGGTGTCCTTCTGGCCTCGAACACGCCGGCCAAGCCGGCCGCCACCAAGCCAGTTGCGCTTGTTCCCATTGCTTCCAACTTGCCGGCGCCTGTCGTGCGGCCTGCACCGGCGCCCGCTCCGACGGTGGTTGAAACGATCGTCGAGACGGTAACGGATGTGGTTGGTGCGGCTGTCGACGCGGTGACCAAGGCGGTTGACGCGGTGATTGAGGCTGTTTCGCCGCCTCCGGCCCCGGTGGCTGTGGTGCCGGCGCCATCGGCTCCCGTTGCGACGGACCCGGCTTCGCCGCCGGCAACAACCGACGCCGCCAGCATGGCCACGGCGTCGCTGGCCGGCGTCCCGGTCGCCAAGGTGTTTGTCGTTTCCAATCTGACAGAGTTGCGGTCGGCCCTGGCGGCTGCACAGTCGCTTGCGGGTGCGGAGATCCGGGTGAACCCGGGGAACTATGGCCTGCTGGACTGGCAGCGCAAGACGTACGAGCTTGGCCGGGTGTTCGTTGTGGCCGCGACGAGCGAGAAGCCGGTGTTCCTTGGCATTGCAGCCAATGGGTCGACCAACATGAGCTTCCATGGCCTGAAGGTGGCAGGCGGCACCGGCAAGCTGGTGCAGTTGAACGGCGCCGAGAACATGACTTTCACCGGTGGCGAGATTTCGGGCCTGAACGAGGATGGCGATCCGTGGGGCGATGGGGCGACCGCAATCCAGGTGCGCTTTTCGAAGAATGTGGCGGTGCAGGACACGAAGTTCAGCGACGTCCGGGCAGCCATGTATGTGCAGCGGTCGAGCAATGTGAGCATCCGCTACAACCGCGTCAGCCATCTGCGCGAGGGCTACAACATCGTGGCGACCGACATGGTGACCGTGCAGGGCAACCATTTCTCCAACTTCTATCCGCAGTATCACTTCAAGGAGCATCCCGACGCGATCCAGCTGTGGACGAACGGCGAGACGGTTGGATCCACGCGGGTGCGCATCAAGGAGAATCTGATCTCCATGGGCGGCAAGCGCGCCATCCAGGGCGTTCTGGCCGGCTGTGAGGCGGCCGGCGTGCGGCACAAGGACTGGGAACTGACCCGGAACGTCTATTACGGTTCGTCGGTTCATGGCCTGTCCTTCTCGTGCGTCGATGGCCTGAAGGTTTGGAACAATGTGATCGTTGCGTCTCCGCATGCGGATGTGAACAACAGCATCCGGTCTGCGGACGGCAAGGAGAGCGGCGGATACCTGCCGCGGCTGCGGGTGCGGCTGTCGACCGGTGTCGTGGCGTGGAACAATGTGCTGATGGCCGGTCCGTCCACCGATGCGGCAATCAACAAGTATGACAATTGGGATCTGGTCGACGCGATGGGTTGGGGTGGACTGCCCTGGACCGATCTGTTCGCCGGAGGGCGCCCGACAGAAGAAAGCCCACCGCTTTCGGCGTTCATCACCAAGAACCCGTCGCTTGCGCGGACAGGGAACGCCGGGGTGATCACGCCTTTCACACTGGGCATGCGGTCGCTTTCCAGGAACGAGGCGCTGACCGATGCGTTGGGCCGTTTGACTGCCAATTGAGACGCATGACCGGCAATCACGGTACTGCGAATGGGTTGAGAGTGACGCGGCGGACCGAAAGGTCTGCCGCGTCTTCGCGCATCATGCGGCAGTCTGTTGCAATCGACGCACGCAGGGCGCTGGAGCAGCCTGCTGCACTGCGCTATAGGCCTGCGCAATGATCTCGCAGCGGAACCGAATCCTGCCTCCCTACACCCGTCGGGTGCGTGACACGCGGCATGCGCTGTCGAAGACGGCCGTGATCGGGCTGCTGATCCTGTTTGCCATGTTCATGGGCTTCTGGATCGGCGTGTTCGGCACGATCGTCATCCAGCCGTTCGGCGCCTTCATCGCGATCTTGCTGCTGCTTGCACTGTGGCTGGCGGACGACACCAACATCGATCTGAGGCCACAGACAACGATTGTGTTCCTGTGGTTCATGGCAGCGCTTGCGCTCTGGCCGTCGTATCTGGCCATCGACATTCCGGGGCTGCCCTGGATCACGCCTGTGCGGATCCTTCTTGCTTTGATGATGTTCCTGCTGCTGTGGCAGATGGCACATTCAAGTCGGGCCCGGGGCGAACTGGCGGGGGTGGCGGGCGCGATCAAGCCGGCGCTGATCTGTTACGGCATCTTCTGGCTGTTTGCGCTGGGCACGTTCCTGCTTTCCAAGACGCCTGGCGAGTCGCTGTCCTACTCGATGAACTGGCTTGTGCTGTGGAACATGCCGTTCGTTGCGGCGGCCTGGGTGCTGGTGGACAAGTCGGTGATGCCGAAGCTGGTCCGGATTCTGCTGTATTGCCTGGCATTCGTGTTCGTTCTGACGGTGATGGAGTATACGCAGCGCAAGCCGATCTGGTTCGACCACATTCCGTCGTTCCTGAAGATCGATGGCCCCTTGTTCGAGATGATCATGCAGGAACAGGGCCGGGTCGGCGATGACCGGTACCGGGCGCGGGGCAATTTCTCGATCCACCTGTATTTCGCGCAGTATGTGCTGATGCTGACGCCGTTCATCGTGCACGCGGCCTTTACCGAGACCTTCCGCAAGCAGGTGGCGGCCCTTGCCATGCTGGCGTTCACGCTGGTGATCTGCTGGATGACCAACACGCGGACCGCGATGACGGGATTCATCGTGGTGGTTGCCGGATCGGTTGCGCTGTATGGCTTGCGCCGCTTCCTGAACCCGACGAGCAAGGCGGACATGGTCGCGCCTGCGATCTTCCTTGCAGCGCCCGCCGGGATCATAACCATGCTGTTGCTGATTGCCGCGAGTCCGCGGCTGCAGAGCCAGACGCTGGGTGGTTACCAGCATTCCGGGAGTGATGCGGTTCGGGACAACCAGTGGGAGCGCGCCATCGCTGCCGTGATTCAGAACCCGATCGGACATGGAGGCAACAACTCCGGCCCGATCGCGGGTCGACAGACGACCGGGGGCATCTGGATTGTCGACAGCACCTGGATCAATTTCCTGATCGATTTCGGGCTCTTCGGAACGCTTGGCTTTGCAGCTTTCGGCGCACTGATCATGTATTGGGGCGTGCGCATCTATCTGAAGAATGTTGATGAGAGCGCTGACCTGTGTGGGCCCGCCGCCGTAGCGGTGGGGTCGTTCCTCATGACGATGTACACCATCAGCTTTGCCGGCAACTTCCTGTTCATGCTGGTGATCGTTGCTTCGATCGCTGCGACGCGGTTCCGGCTTATGCAGGAGGGTGTGCTGAAGGTACCCGTGAAGCCCCCACCTCTGTCTGCGCTGGCTTCAAAAGCCTGACTGGGGCTTTTGGCGGAATCAACTGCCGGTCTGGGCCGGAGCGGTCATCGACGGATCAAGCCCTGACGGGGTGTCGATCGGCGGCGGCAGCCGGTTGCCGCAGATCGGCCTTGCGCCCTGACCGGCCTTTCCGGCGGCGGATTTCGGATCGACCTGGAAACTGGTGTCGGTTGGATCGTCGCCCTCGGGTGGACTGGCGAATGTGTCTTTCCAGGAGCTGCTGTTGCTGCGGAGCTCCACCTCCAGATTGTTCCGCGACTCCATCATGGGGGGAAGCTGGTACTTGACGGCGATGTTGTCGCTCACGCGGCCGGTGCTGACGTCGCCGAGGATCCGGATTCGCGGGACGAGGGCACTTGAGCGGCGCCCGTCTGCCGATCGGGGCGGCCGTGTGCCCTGCTGGGCGTGCGGGGAGGGAAGGACGGTGTTGCGTTCGATCACGGTGTCGACGGTGCCGCCGAGCGAGATGCCGTGGAGCGATGATCCGTAGTAGATGTTGTCGCGGATGGTGATGTTGCGCATGCGGTTTTCGGGATTTCCTTCGGGCTTGTAGGAGCCGGCGAGGAAGATGCCCTGGATCGCCCTTGGGCCACCGGTGTTGATCACATTGCCCTCGAGCAGCCAGTTCTCGTTGGGTCCATCCTTGTTGAACCAGCCCTGGATGGCATCGGGATGCTCCTTGCGGAGCCAGTTGGGGTAGATGTGCGAGAAGCGGTTGCAGCGGATGCTGGCGCCCTTGACCGCGACCCAGTTGGAGCCTTCGCGCACGAAGCCGATGCTGTTGCCTTCGAAGCGGATGTCGGAACTGCTGCCGGCAACGAACCCCATGTAGAGATCGCGGAAGCGGTTGCCGACGATCTCGACGTTGCGGGCGAAGCGCAGGCCGATGCCGACCCCGATATCGTCCCAGGGATCGTTGTTCACATTGAGCCCATGGACGAGGCTGTTGCGGATGGCGATCTCGCTGCTTTGCTGGATGAAGACCACGCGGTTGCGGGTGAGGAAGGCGCCACCGAAGGTGAGGCTGTCGAACGACCAGCCGCTGGAATTGACGATCGAGACGCCCTGGATGCGCGCGTCCTTTCCAGTGATGGTGACTGGCGCGCCCTTGATTGCGCGCTTGTGGATTTCAAGCGCGGGATAGACCCCCGGGGCGAGCGTGATCGTGTCGCCGGCGCGGGCGGACGCGACGGCCTTTTGCAGGCCCGCGCCGTCGGTCACGGGGAGGCTTCGGGCGGTTGCGGCGCTGCAGCCGGCCAGGAGGAGGAAGGGCAGGAACTGCCAGGGTGCGCTGCGCATGGGGTGCTTTCCGTGGTGGGATGCTGCCGGGCGACGGAGGCCTAGCCGATATTGCGGACCTTGAGGCCGTTTAGCAGGCTGAGGCCCTGGGCCCGGGGGGACATGGGGGCGAGTGCGCGAGCTCGGGCGAGGAATTCGGCTGCGCGCTCGTGATCGCCGAGGCGGCGGAGGCTGCCGGCGATCTTGAGAAGATGGGCCAGATGGGCATCCGGATCGGCGTGGAAGAGGTCGGCATATTTGCCGAGCATGTGGATCCAGCTGTCGACGCGCTTGGCCATGTCGCGGGTGATGGAATTGGGGGTGAAGCGCTGGATGACCAGCGGTTCGTCGACGAAGCCGATGGGGCCGAGGCGGGCGAGGCGGATCGCGATGTCCCAGTCGACGAGGGACTTCATGGCGGTGTCGAACAGGCCGGCTTCGTGCAGGGTTTCGCGCCGGGCCATCAGGGTCTGGGTACTGATGGGGTTGGTGCGCAGCAGGGTGGGCACGAGATCGCCCGAGACCGTGCGCAGCGACGGATCCGGATGGTAGGCGATGTGGCGGCGCGGGGCTGGCCCGGATTCGCCGGCCGGGGATTCATCGAGCGCGCCGGCGATGATCATGCCGCAATAGAGGGCGTTGGGGGGGGAAGGGCTGGCGACGAGGCTTGCGAGCTGGCGCTCGAGCTTGGTTGTGAGCCATTCGTCGTCGCTGTCCTGGAAGGCGACCCAGTCGCCAACGGCAGCGCGGATTCCGGTGTTGCGGGCGGCCGAGATCCCGCCATTTTCCTGGCGGACGAGGCGCACCAGCGGCTCGCCCATCGCTTCGACGACCTGGGCCGTGCGGTCTGTGGAGCCGTCGTCGACCACGATCACTTCGAGCGGCGGGCAGGTCTGCCAGAGCACGCTGCGAATTGCCGTGCCGACGGTGTGCTCCCGGTTGTAGGCCGGGATCACGACGGAGACGGACGGTTGAACTGCCATTCGGTTGCCCTGCTTCCTGACCTGGGGCACCCGTATCGGATGTGACCTTGCCTGTCACGCCGGGATGGCTCGCGGCACTGCAATGGATCTGGAAGGCATGCCATGCCTTGATTGCAGGGAGCCGACGCCGCAAGGGATCGGCGATGGCCGACTCGTCTTCGCAATCTGCCCTTGTCGGGCCTGGCTTGTTCCGGCTGTTTCTGGCGGGCCTCGTGTTTCTGAGTCATGTAAGCGTCTGGAAGGTCGGGACCGCCGCCGTGATGGTGTTCCTGATGCTGAGCGGATACTGGGTTTCGCGAATCTACACTGCCGGGCGCTATGCCGGGGTCGGGCCTTATCTGCTGGGGCGCTTGTTGCGGCTTTGGCCGATCGTGATCATCGGCACATTGGTGGCGGCCGGCATCCAGCTGGCGCTGCGGGGCGAGTTGATCGGCAGCTTCTGGTCCACGCTGTTCTTCCTGGGGCTGGCCTCGCGCGGGGACGATGTGATCGGGACGACCTGGTCGTTGGACATCGAACTGCAATTCTACCTGCTGCTGCCACTGGTGATAGCGGGTCTGACTGCTGCGGGGCCTCGCTGGCGGGTGCTGCTGGCTGTCGGCACTGTACTTGCGACTGCTGCGGGAATTCTATTGGGGCGGGCCGGGCTGATCACCGCGCTGGCGTTCGCGCCGGCCTTTGCGGCCGGGATCTGGCTCCAGGCCTCGCAGTGGCAGCCGTCTCGCGCTGTGGGGCTGGTGTCGCTGGCCTCGTTCCTCGTCGGGCTTGCGGCCTATGTGGCGGGAGCGCCCGAGCCCGTGCAGGACGCGCTGGCGCTGGATGTGAAGCATTTCAGCGTCGGCACGTTGCTGGTGTCGTCGCTGGCGATCCCGTTTGTTGCGTGGCATGTGCACCTTCGCACCGGAGCCTTCGACCGCTGGCTTGGTGACCTGTCCTACCCCTTTTACCTGCTGCACTTTCCGGTGATCTGGGGCCTGACCGAGATCATGGGAGACACGTCGGCGATGAAGGCGCTGGCGCTGGCGCTTTCGGTGGGGCTTACGGTTCTGGTGAATCTGGCCGTCGACCGGCCTGTCGAGGCGTGGCGGCGGCGGCTGATGGCGCGGGGTCAGGCGGGGGTCTGACGCGCGGCCAGGCAGCCGGGGTTCAGGCGGCCCGGGTTCAGATCGCCCAGCCTTTGTACCAGTCGACGAAGCGGGGGACGCCGACGTCGATTGCGGTTGTGGGGGCGAAGCCATGGTCGTGTGCGATTGCGGAGATGTCGGCGTAGGTGTCGGGCACGTCTCCGGCCTGCATGGGCTGGTCCTCCACGAGGAGGGGTTTGCCGCAGGCCTGTTCGATGACCGAGACAAGCCGGGTGAGATGTTCGGAGCGGTTGTTGCCGATGTTGTAGATGGCGTGGGGGGAGACGCTGCCGCCGGGCTTCTGCGCGCCGTCGTCTGCCGGTGGGCGGTCTGCGGTGGCGAGTATTCCGGCGACGATGTCGTCGATGAAGGTGAAGTCGCGGCGCATGTCGCCCCTGTTGAAGAGCGGGACGGGGCGGCCCTGGAGGCAGGCTTCGGCGAATTTCCAGACCGCCATGTCGGGGCGGCCCCAGGGGCCGTAGACGGTGAAGAAGCGCAAGCCCGTAAGCGGGATGCGGTAGAGGTGGGCGTAGGTTTCGGCCATCAGCTCGCCGGCCTTCTTGGTGGCGGCGTAGAGCGAGATGGGGTGGTCGACCCGGTCGTCGACGCTGAAGGGCAGGCGGGCGTTCTGGCCATAGACCGAGGAGGAGGAGGCGTAGACCATCGGGACCTGGCGCTGGCGGGCGAGTTCGAGGAGCGCGAGGTGGCCGGCGAGGTTGGCGTGGGCGTAATCGTGCGGATGGTCGATCGACCAGCGCACGCCGGGCTGGGCGCCGAGATGGATGATGCGGTCGATGCGGTGGCCCTCGAGGGCTGCCATCAGGCCCTTGTGGTCGGCGAAGTCCTGGCGGAGCAGCGTGAAGCCGGGGCCGGCCAGCGCGGCTGCCCGGGCTTCCTTGAGATCGAGCCGGTAATAGGGGACGAAGCAGTCGATTCCGATCACGGCTTCGCCGCGGGCGAGCAGGGTGTTTGCCGTGTGATAGCCGATGAAGCCTGCGGCGCCGGTGACGACTGTTGCCATTTCTTTGCTGCGTTGCCGAAGATTCGGGGCTGGAGCAAGCCAGACCTTTCCCCTAGGGGGGTGGCATGGCACGTTCGGGGCAGCGAATTCACCACCTGGATGCCTTGCGCTGCTTCTGCATGCTGTTCGGCCTGCTGCTGCATGGGGCGACGATCGGCGACAATTTCCTGTTCCAGGCGATCAAGGACACGTCCGAGCATTTCCGGATGGCGACCTTCTTTCTGGTGTCGGGCTATTTCACGGCGATGGTGGCAAGCCGGAACACGGTGGGCGCCTTTCTGAAGAACCGCGGCCGGTTGATCCTGGTGCCGTTCCTGGCCGGGGTGCTGTTGCTGAACCCGGTGACCAACTGGCTGATCCAGCTGTACCATGGCGGTGGCGAGAGCCTTCTGGACTATGTGAACGGTGGCTGGCGACTTCCGCTGCCCGGGCCGACCGTGTGGCACCTGCACCTGTGGTTCCTGATCGCGCTGTTCGTCTATGCCGTGGTGACGCCGCTGCTGTTGCGGCTGGCCGGATGGGACCCGGTGACGGCCATCGTTGACGGGATGGAGCGGCTGGGGCCTGCGGTGCAGCTGCTGCTTCTGACGCTGCTGGTCGGGCTGTGCGTTGTGACGCTGCGGGGGCTTTCGGACCAGTTCCTGATGCCGATCCTGCCCGTGCGGGCGCATTTCATCGTGCAGGCGACGAGCAATTATTTCGCCTATTTCGCAGCCGGCCTGTTCGCCTTTCGGCACGCCCGGCTGTTCGACAGCATGCACCAGCTGTTCTGGGTGGGGCTGCTGCTGTTCGGCGCGGCCTATGCGCTGCACCCGATGGTGGCCGATGCCATGTCGCGCGGGCTGGAGCGGACGACCTACTGGATTTTCCGGAGCGGGTTCATCTTCCTGATCGTGTGCAGCCTGCTGGCGATTGCCCGGCGGCTGGTGACCAAGGGGAGCCCGTTGCTGAGCCGGCTGACGGACGGGGTGTATAGCTTCTATATTTTCCACTTCCTGGTGATCTACCTGATCGCCAACCTGCTGCGGCCGTGGACCGACAATCTGTACCTGACCTATGTGGTGATCCTGGCGGTGGGCTATCCGCTGCTGTTCCTGATCCACGAGCGGCTGATTGCGCCGAGCCCGCTGATGACCTTCCTGTTCAACGGCAAGATGGTGGAGCGGCGGGTGAAACCGGCCTGACCTGTCACCGCGGCGCGGCGGGGCTGGCGCTGGCTGGCTCGAGGCTGGGCGGGAGCAGTGCGGACAGGCGTTGATAGGCCTGCGGCGTGAAGTGCAGCGCATCGGCGCGAAAGGCTGGCGGCAGGGGCTGATCGGGCGGGGCAAGCAGGGCACGGGCATCGACGAGGGTTGCGTCATTTGCGGCCGCGATTGCCGGAAGGGCCGCGTTCATTCGGGCGACGAGCGGGTCCACGGGTGCGCCCCAGAGGAGTCGTCGCAGCGGGTCTGGCTGGTCTGGCGGGATGAGCAGCGCGATCGAGAGCGGGATTCGGCGGACGCGGGCGGCACGGGCCATGCCATCGAAAGCGGACAGCGTTGCGGCGATTGCGCGGTCCTGCTGATCGGCTGGCAGGAGGGCAATGGCGACGGCGTCGTTGACGCCAACCATCAGGAGCACCTGTTGCGGGCGGTGGCGATCGAGGGCGGCTTCGAACGGTTGGGCGAGGCGGATTGCGGTTTCGCCTGGATGGCCGAGCCGGGTGATGGGGTAGGGACGCGCGGGCGGTTTCCAGTGGGCGACCCGGCTGTCGCCGAACAGGAGGAAGCCGCCCACTGTTTCCGCTGCTGCGGGCCTTGGACGGGGGGGCTCGCCTTCGGGGCTGAGCAGGGCGCGCTTTTCGGTGCGCCAGCCGTGGACGAGCGTGAGTCCGGTGGCGAGGGTGATGGCGGCGAGCGCGGCGGCTGCGAGGAGGAGAAGCGGGCGCATCTGCCGGGCGGCTGCCAACGGCTCAGCCTGCGCTGCGCTGCGGGTGGCGCATTGGGTGGGCCCGTTGTTTGTGTTGCGGTGCGGCGAACTCTGGGGCAGAGGCACGGTCGGCAGCGGCGTTCGGGCTGGCAGATCTTGGATTGTGGAACATGGTCCTGTGAAACCTCGATACTCCGTGATGATCCGGGGGCTGCGGGCTCTCGACAATTATGGCACCGGAATGATGGGCCTGGTGACGATTGATCGCATCGTCAGCCAGGTGCAAGGGCCCGTCCGCTTTCTGTGCGACTTTGCCGAGACGACCAGCCTTGACGAGGTGATGGCCGAGCTTGGGCGGACGGCGGACGAGGTGGAGCTGGTGCGCTGGGTGCCGACGCGCAGCCGGACGCGCAACCCGATCGCTCGATTGCAGCGGCTGCTGGGACCCGGCGATTCGGCCGGTTCCGACCTGGTGATCATGCTGGGTGGCGACGACATCTCGGAATACTACCGCCCCAATGTGTGGCGACTGCTTGTGCCGATGTGGGCCTGGACGCGGCATGTTCCGGTGTTCCTGCTGGGGCAGACGATCGGGCCGTTCAACCGGCTGGGCAACCGGCTGTTCGCGCGCTTCGGCTTTCCGGCTTTTCACATCGTTCCGCGTGATTACTGGACGACCGGCTATCTGCGCGACGAGTTCGCGCTTTCGGATTGCCTGACCCAGGGCTCGGATCTCGCCTATGCCGACCTTCCGCTTCAGCACCGCACCGACATCCGGGACGAGGTTCTGGCGCGCTATGGGCTGGAGCCGGAGCAGTATGTGACGGCCGTGATTTCGGCGATGCAGAAGGACGGCTATTACACGCCCGACCGGGACATCTATCTGCAGCGCTGGAAGGAAATCGTGGAGGGCCTGCTGGACCTGCCGGAGATGGCCGGGAAAAAGGTCTGCCTGCTGGCGCACACCTTCAGCCGCCATTATGGCGAGGAAAGCGACTATATCGCCGACCTTGTGAAGATCATCTCGCCGGACAAGCAGGCGCGGGTGGTGCCGGTGGTGGAACGGGTGCTGCAGACGCGGGCGCGCTTCATCCTGGGTGCCGGGCTGATGACGCTGACCGGGCGGATGCATCCGGCGGTGTCGACCTTCCAGATGGGCAAGCCGGCGATCACCCATGCCTATAGCGCGAAATATGAGGGCGTGATCGGGACGATGCTGGGCCGGTCGGACCTGATTCTGGATGCCAATGACCCGAAGCTTTGGGCGAGCGGGGAGATTGTTCGAATCACGCTTGGCAAGGTGGTGGAGACTTTTGCGGCGCACGCGGCGCTGTGCGCTGATATCCGGGCGAAGATCGAGGTGCAGAAGGGCCATGTGGCCTCGGCGATGGCGCTGGTGGTGAAGGCGCTGACGCTTGGGCGCGGCGGCATGCGGGCGTGAAGGCCTGGTGCATCAACCTGGACCGTCGGCCGGACAGGTGGGCGCACATGTCGGCAGAGGCAGAGCGGGCCGGGGTGGCGGTGGAGCGGCTTTCCGCGGTGGACGCGCAGGAGCCTGACGTTGCCGCCCGGGCGGCGCTGGTGGCGCCGACCGTTGCTGGCTTTCCGATGAGTGCTGGGGCCTTTGCCTGCTTTGCGAGCCACAGGCTGGTGTGGGAACGGCTGCTGGCGAGCGGCGACAGCCTTGGGCTGGTGATGGAGGACGACCTGAACCTGGCGCCAGGGCTGGGGCGGCTGATGAAGCCGGACTGGATTCCGGCGGACGCCGACATCGTGAAGCTGGAGACCTGGGGGAGCCGCTGCCATGTGGCGCGCGATGGGGCCGACGTGGACGGCCGGCGGGTTTCGCGGCTGCTTTCGACGCACATCGGGGCCGGCTGCTACATTCTTTCGAAGGCAACGGCGGAGCGCCTGCTGGCGATGACCGAGAGCTATTCGGATCCCGTGGACGAGCTGCTGTTCAACGACGGCCTGGGCTTCTGGCCGACGGCGGTGATCTATCAGGTGACGCCGGCGCCGGCGGTTCAGGGCAAGCGGCCCAACGATGGTGGTGACGGTTCGCAAGGGGGTTGGGCGCAGAGTTCGATCACGGAGCGATTTTCGGCCGAGGCGGGCGGCGTGGCGGCCGGGCGCGAAAGCGGGGCCGAGCGACTGGTGCGGCGGGTTCGGGAAGAGGCCCGGGCGCTTTCGCTGGGGAGCCGGTACGAGGTTGTTCCGTTCGGCTGAGGCCGGGTTGGCGGATGCTCAGGTGGCAGCGGTTGTGGCAGAGTCGTTGCAGAGCACGGCGGCTTGGGCTAACCGCACCGGCCAAAGGGGATTTCCATGAAACTGCTCGCCGGCAACAGCAATCCGAAGCTTGCGGAAGATGTTGCGCGCTACCTGGAGATTCCGCTGACATCGGCCTCGGTTCGGCGCTTTGCCGACGAGGAGATTTTCGTGGAGATCCACGAGAATGTGCGGGGCGAGGATGTGTTCGTTCTGCAGTCGACCTCGGCGCCTGCCAACGACAATCTGATGGAGCTTCTGATCTGCATCGACGCGCTGCGGCGCGCGAGCGCGAAGCGGATCACGGCGGTGATTCCCTATTTCGGCTATGCCCGGCAGGACCGGAAGCCCGGGCCGCGCACGCCGATTTCGGCAAAGCTGGTGGCGAATCTGATCACGGTGGCGGGTGCTTCGCGGGTGCTTTCCGTTGATCTGCATGCCGGGCAGATCCAGGGCTTTTTCGATATTCCGACCGACAATCTGTACGGCGCGCCGGTGATGTCGGCCGACATCCAGGCCCGGCATCCCGACCATGCCGGGAACATGATGGTGGTGTCGCCGGACGTGGGCGGTGTGGTTCGCGCGCGGGCGCTGGCGCGGCGGCTGGACAATGCGCCGCTGGCGATCGTGGACAAGCGGCGCGAGCGGCCGGGCGAGAGCGAGGTGATGAACATCATCGGCGACGTGCGCGGGCGATTCTGCATCCTGATCGACGACATCGTCGATTCGGCGGGAACGCTGTGCAATGCGGCGCATGCGTTGATGGAGGCGGGTGCTGCCGGCGTTGTTGCCTATGTGAGCCACGGCGTGCTTTCGGGCGGCGCGGTTGCGCGGGTGGAGGGATCGCGGCTGACCGAGCTGGTGATAACCGATTCGATCTTTGCGCCGCCGCCGGTTGCCGAGGCCGAGAAGATCCGGGTGCTGACCATCGCCCCGCTGCTGGGCGAGGCGATCCGGCGGATTTCCGACGAAAGCTCGGTTTCGAGCCTGTTCGACTAGGCGCCTGGCCCTCAGGCCGGGCCGATGACGCGGAATGCGGTGTCGACAGCCTCCCGCGGGGAGACTGCGACGCGAAACGCGTCTTTCATGATGCCGACGGCCATGAAGGTGATGATGGCTTCATGTTCGGGGATGGGGATGGCCTGGCGAAGTGCCATGTCCTTGTCGGATGTGACGCTCCAGTTGAGCATGCAGCTGGCATAGCCTTGGGCATGGAGCGCATAGCAGAGCGTCATGGCGAACAGGCCGCCATCGACCCAGCATTGGTTGCGCTCGCCATAGTCGAGGAAGCCGCGCCGGTCCGAGGTGATGATGAGGAGGGCGCCGGCGAGGTCCCCGAAGCCTGCATTGCCGTTCTGGAAGGACAGAGCCTTTGTCATCGTGGCCCGGTCGAAGATGGCGTGGCAGCGGGCGGTTCCCCGGTTGCAGACGCGCGGGCTTTTCATCGCGACCGCGACGGCGTCGCGGACAGCTGCCTCGGGAACCGGTTCGCCCGTATAGTCGCGGATGGAGTAGCGGCTGCGTGCGAAGGCTTCGAAATCGATGTCGCTTGCCTTGCGAATGTCGGCCTGGGTGACATGGGCGATTCCGGCTGCCGGCAGCTGCTGCGGGTCGACGCCGGCATTGAAGCTGTCGATCTGCTGGGCGAGCTCCTCGGTGCAGACGGCGTTCTGGCGGTAGGACTGGAGCGTGGAGCGGGCGCCCTGGCCGTGGAAGAAGGCGCCTTGACGCCGTTCGAGGTTTCGGACGAGGCCCATGATGTCGTGGATGACCTGGGCGCCGAAGCCCGAGCGCGGCTTGGGCAGGGCGAGGCCCTTTTCGATCCGGTGGTAGTCCTTCACCAGCTGGGCCTGATCGTTTTCGGGCGTGCGCCAATTGTCTGCGCTGCCGGCTGCACGCGAGAAGGCGCGGAAATCATACCAGTGGTGGACGAAGCCTTGCCGAAGGCGGCGCAGCTGGCCAATCTTGGAACGGACAGGTTTCATCAGGGACATGCCTTCAGCTACTCTTTCCAGGCGGTCGAGGGCAACGAAATGATCCCTGGCAGCCGTTCGTGCCGGTTCCGGACCATGGGCTGATCATCCTTTCTTGCCCTGCCGGGCGGTGCGGACCTTGGCCATCAGGGCCATCACGTTCGCCTTGTCGAACAGGAGGATGAGGATTGCATAGCTGATGCCGCCTGCAAGTGCGCCACATGTCGCGCGAAGCAGCATGGTCTGGCCCAGCTGTTCCAGCTGCTGATCGAGGGCATAGACCGCTGCTGCCATCACGACGGCAGCGATCAGCGGTCGCAGCATCGGTGTGAGGAGGGTTGTGCCCCGGGTGCCGAGCGTTCGGCCCAGGAACCAGGTGTAGAGCGGCAGGATGAGAATGGCCGATACGACGAGCTGGCCGAGCGCAACCATCGTGATGCCGTGGGGGATGGTGAGGAGGAGCACAGCGACGCCGATGATCAGGCTGCCGACGCCCCAGACGAACTGGAATCGCGCCTTGCCCTTGGCCGCGAAGACGGAACTGTGCATTTCCCCGATGGCGGAGACCAGGGCGCGCGGGGCAACCAGTGCGAGGATTGCCGGGAGCTGCGCCCAGCCGGCCCCGAGCAGCAGGACGGTCACGGGCTCTGCCAGCGCTGCGATGCCGATCACGATGGGGGCAAGGGCGAGCGCCAGGGCGTGCATCGTCTTCTGGTAGGCGGTGACGATCCGGGCGTTGTCGGACTGGAAGCTGGAGAGCATCGGGAAGGTCACGCGCCGGACGCTCTGGGCGATTATGCGGACCGGGGTCATGACGAGCTGGTCGCTCATGGTGAGATAGCCGAGGTCGGCGTTCGACAGCCGTGTGCCGATGAGCGGCCGGTTGATGAGCGGGCCTGCCGAGTGGAGGATGCCTGTGAGGGTGACATAGCCGCCGTAGCTGGCAAGCGGCTTGAGTGCTTCGCGGCTGAACTGCAAGCGGGGCAGCCAGCGGGCGTAGGCGAAAAGCATGACGGCGAGCGTGGCCACCATGACGAGTTGCTGGGCGACCAGTGCGCCGACGGTGTAGCCGGCCATGGCGAGGCCTATTGCGGCTGCGCTTCCGACCACGGATGCGGCGAAATCGGTTGCGGCGATTTCCTTGAACGCGAACCGCCGCTCGAGCAGGGCAAGCGGCACGCCGCGCAGGCCGACGATGATGAAGATTGACGAGACGGCGCGGATGTGGGGGGCGATTTCCGGGGTGCCGAACAGGTTGGCGATCGGTTGGGCAAACAGGATCAGCAGAGCTGTCATGGCGATGCCCGAGACTGTCGAGGTCCAGAACACGCTTTGACATTCGAGGTCGGTGATTTCCGGCTTCTGGACCAGTGCGACGCGCAGGCCGAGGTCTGCGAAGACCTGGGCGAGCATGACGAGGGCATAGATGAGGGCGAAGGCGCCGAAGTCGGACGGGGAGAGGAAGCGGGCCAGGATTGCGACTGTTGCGATGCCGACGAGGGCGCGAAGGCCGCGGCCGGCCATCTGCAGGGCCGAGCCGACCAGAGCGACCTTGCCCAGGGACTTCTTGCCTCTGCCCCCCTGCTGTTCGTTCATGGCATGCTCCGGCTCGGGCGGCCGTTTGCTGCGACCGCGAAGTCGCCTTAGCGGGTCGGCTGGCTTTCGCGAAGGGTTTCGATGGTGGAAACTGCGCGGGGCACCCTATTCGGCGGCTTCGAGGACCTGCGTGTCGGAGAGCGGGTTCGCGAGGCGGCTCACCATTTCCTTGGGGCAGACCTGCCAGAAGCGGGTGCGGATGCGGTCCCAGTCCTCGAGCAGGGTGGCGGCCCAGCGGCTGCTGGTGAGCTCCACATGGCGGGCGATGAGGGCGCGGCATGTCTCTTCCCAGTGACTGCTGGCGAATTGCTGCCAGATGACGGAATCGGGGTTCACCTTGCCGGGGAAGTCGCCAGCCTCGTCGTAGACGAACGCCATCCCGCCAGTCATGCCGGCGCCGAAATTGTCGCCGACCGTGCCCAGGATGATGGCGGTGCCGCCTGTCATGTACTCGCAGCCGTTGGCGCCGCAGCCTTCGACGACCGTGGTCGCGCCCGAGTTGCGGACGGCAAAGCGTTCGCCGGCCTGGCCGGCTGCGAACAGTTCGCCCGCCGTTGCGCCATAGAGGCAGGTGTTGCCGATGATGGCGTTGTCCTGCGTCGCGAGCCTGGAGGAGACCATCGGGCGGACGCTGATGGTGGCGCCTGACAGGCCCTTGCCGACATAGTCGTTCGCATCGCCGAAGACTTCGAGCTGGACGCCCTGGACGGCGAAGGCGCCGAGCGACTGGCCGGCCGAGCCGCGAAGGCGGATGTGGACATGGCCGGGTGCGAGGCCCGTCATGCCGAACTGGCGGGTGATCATGGCCGACAGGCGGGTTCCGACGGCGCGGTGGGTGTTGCGGACCGAATAGGTGAGTTGCATCTTCTCGCCGCGTTCGAACACGGCGGCTGCGTCCCGCAGGATTTCGGCGTCGAGGCTGTCGGGGACGGGGTTGCGGGGGGCGTCCTTGCTGGAGCGGCGCATGGCGTCAGGAGCGTCGACCTTGGCGAGGATCGGGTTCAGGTCGAGGTCGTCGAGATGCTCGGCGCCGCGGCTGACCTGGCGGAGCAGTTCGGTGCGGCCGATCACTTCGTCGAGCGAGCGGACTCCGAGCTTGGCGAGGATGTCGCGGGTTTCCTCGGCGATGAAGCTCATCAGGTTGATGACCTTTTCAGGGCTTCCGCCGAACTTCTGGCGGAGCGCTTCGTCCTGGGTGCAGACGCCGACGGGGCAGGTGGTGCTATGGCATTGGCGCACCATGATGCAGCCCATTGCGACGAGGCTGAGGGTTCCGATGCCGAACTCCTCGGCGCCGAGGATGGCGGCGATGACGATGTCACGGCCGGTCTTGAGGCCGCCGTCGGTGCGGAGCTTCACGCGGTGCCTGAGGCCATTCAAGGTGAGGACCTGGTTCACTTCGGAGAGGCCCATTTCCCAGGGGGTTCCGGCATATTTGATGCTGGTCTGGGGCGAGGCGCCGGTGCCGCCGACGTTTCCGGCGACGAGGATGACGTCGGCGTGGGCCTTGGCGACTCCGGCTGCGACGGTGCCGATGCCCGCCGAGGAGACGAGCTTCACACAGACCTTGGCGACCGGGTTGATCTGCTTGAGATCATAGATGAGCTGGGCCAGATCCTCGATCGAGTAGATGTCGTGGTGCGGCGGCGGCGAGATGAGGGTGACGCCGGGTGTGCTGTGGCGCAGCCGGGCGATCATTTCCGTCACCTTGAAGCCGGGGAGCTGGCCGCCTTCGCCGGGCTTTGCCCCCTGGGCGACCTTGATCTCGATCTCGGTGCAGGCGTTCAGATATTCGGCGGTGACGCCGAAGCGGCCCGAGGCCACCTGCTTGATGGTGGAGTTGGCGTTGTCGCCATTGGCGTAGGGCTTGTAACGGGCGCTGTCTTCGCCGCCTTCGCCGCTGACGGCCTTGGCGCCGATGCGGTTCATCGCGATTGCGAGCGTTTCATGGGCTTCGGGGCTGAGCGCGCCCAAGGACATGCCCGGGGTGACGAAGCGCTTGCGGATTTCGGAGATGCTTTCGACTTCCTCGATCGCGAGCGGGGTTGCCGCATAGTTCAGCTCGAGAAGGTCGCGCAGATAGATGGGCGGCAGCTTGCGCACGCCTTCGGAGAAGCGCTTGTAGTGGCTGTAGCTGTCGGTCGCGACGGCTTCCTGGAGCGTGTGGATGAGGCCGGCCTGCCAGGCGTGCGGTTCGGCGCCGGCGCGGTAACGGTAAAGGCCGCCGATGGGGAGCGTGGTGGCGGCTTCGTCGAAGGCGCGGTCGTGGCGTTCGGAGGCCGAGAGGAACAGGCTGTGATAGCCTTCGCCCGAGATGCGGGCGGGCATTCCGGGGAAGAAATCGGCGACGAGGGCCCGGCTGAGGCCGACGGCTTCGAAATTGTAGCCACCGCGGTAGCTGGAGATGACCGAGATGCCCATCTTGGACAGGATCTTTAGGAGGCCGTCGTCGACGGCCTTGCGGTAGCGGGCGAGGCATTCGTCGAGCGTGAGGGGGCCGAACAGGCCGCGGGCCTGGCGGTCGGCGATGGAGGCTTCGGCCAGCCAGGCGTTCACGGTGGTGGCGCCGACGCCGATGAGGACGGCGGCATAATGGGTGTCGAGGCACTCGGCCGAGCGGACGTTGATGGAGGCGAAGGTGCGCAGGCCCTTGCGGACGAGGTGGGTGTGCACCCCGGCGGCGGCGAGGATCATGGTGACGGCGCAGCGGGTTGCGGACTGGTTCTCGTCTGTCAGGAAGAGCTGGGACTTGCCCTGGCGGACTGCGGCTTCGGCCTGGCTGCGGATGCGGGCGATCGCGGCCTTCAGGCCATCGGCGCCGTCGGCATAATCGAAGGTGCAGTCGACTTCGGCGACGGAGCTTCCGAAATGGGCCTTCAGCCGGGCCCAGTCGCCGGACGACAGGATCGGGCTGTCGAGCACCATGACGCCTTGCTGGGGTGCTTCGCTGTCCAGGATGTTGGCGTGGTTGCCGAAGCGGGTCTTGAGGCTCATCACCCGGGCTTCGCGCAAGCTGTCGATCGGCGGGTTGGTGACCTGGCTGAAGTTCTGCCGGAAGAAGTGGCTCATGCAGCGCGCATTGTTGCTGATGACGGCGAGCGGGGTGTCGTCGCCCATGGAGCCGACGGCTTCCTTGGCATCCTCGACCATGGGGGCGAGGATGATTTCCATGTCTTCCATGGTGAGGCCGGCTGCGATCTGCAGGCGGCGCAGGGTGGCACCGGCGGGGTGGGGGACGGGTTCGGCCGGGACGGGCAGGTCTGCAAGGGTGGTGAAGTCGCCAACCCAGTCGGCATAGGGGTGGTCGCTGGCGATGCGGTCCTTCAGTTCGTGGTCGTGGTAGAGGCGGCCTTCGGTGAGGTCGACGCCGATCATCTGGCCGGGCCCGAGGCGGCCCTTGGCGACGACCGTGTCCTCGAGGATGTGGACCATGCCGGTTTCCGAGCCGACGACGAGAAGTCCATCCGACGTCTGGGTGTAGCGCATCGGGCGCAGCGCGTTGCGGTCCATGCCGGCAATGACCCAGCGGCCGTCGGTCATGGCAAGGGCTGCCGGGCCGTCCCAGGGTTCCATGACGCTGGCGAAATAGGCGTACATGGCGGTGTGGTTGGCCGGCATGTCGGTGTCGTTGGTCCAGGCTTCGGGGACGAGCATGGTCTTGGCGGTGGGGGCGTCGCGGCCCGAGCGGACGATGGCTTCGAACACGGCATCCAGCGCTGCGGTGTCGGAGGAGCCGGCCGGGATGAGCGGCTTGATGTCTTCGGAGGAGTCGCCGAAGGCGGTAGCCGCCATCTTGATCTCGTGGCTTTTCATCCAGTTGCTGTTGCCGCGGATGGTGTTGATCTCGCCATTGTGGGCGAGGCAGCGGAACGGCTGGGCGAGCCACCATTGCGGGAAGGTGTTGGTGGAATAGCGCTGGTGGTAGATGGCGAACCGGCTTTCGAAGCGCGGGTCGGTGAGGTCGGGGTAGAAGACCGACAGGCTCTCGGCGAGGAACAGGCCCTTGTAGATGATCGAGCGGCAGGAGAGCGAGCAGATGTAGAGGCCCTGGATCTGGGCTTCGACGACCTTTTTCTCGATCCGGCGGCGGAGCACGTAGAGCTGCTTTTCGAAGGCGTCGCGGGCGGCTTCCGAGGTGTCGGCGGGGCCTGCGATCATGATCTGCTCGATATCGGGCCGAAGGCTCGCGGCCTTGGCGCCGATGACCGAGACGTCGACGGGGACCTGCCGCCAGCCGTAGATGAAATGGCCCTCGGCGATGATTTCGGATTCGATGATGGTGCGGCAGGTCTCCTGGGCTGCGAGATCGGTGCGCGGCATGAACACCATGCCGACGGCCAGCAGGTTGGGACGCGGGGCCTGGCCGGCGCGGTCGACGCAATCGAGGAAGAAGGGGACCGGGAGATCGATGTGGAGGCCGGCGCCATCGCCGGTCTTGCCGTCGGCATCGACTGCGCCGCGGTGCCAGACGGCCTTCAGCGCCTCGATCCCGGCTTCGACCACGCGCCGGCTGGGCTTGCCGTCGATGGCTGCGACAAGGCCCACGCCGCAGGCGTCGGATTCGAGATCCGGGCGGTAGAGGCCTTGCGCCGCGAGGCGCGCGCGCTGGGCATCGGTGCTGGCGGGGATGTTGGCGGGGTGCTGGTCCATTGCGGTCCTCGGGTGGGTCTCGGGCGGGTCTGGTTTTGGGGTCAGGAGGTGGTGGGGACAGCGAGATTGGCTGCCTTCAGGCGGTCGAGGATGCGGGGGAGGGCCGCCTGCATGGCGACCTGGCCGACTTCGCCGCCGTCGCGCATCATCCGGGCCTGCAGATCGGGCGTGACGGCCAGCAGGCGCTTGCCGATTGGCGAGCTGTAGAAGGCTGCGAGCTCGTCGAGTTCGGCCGCCGTGAGCAGTTCGGCGTGGCGGCGGGCGGCGCGCTCGCGCATGAGGGGGAGCATCTTGTCGGTGCCTGCGAGGAACTCCTCGGTGACGATGCGGCTGACATCCTTGGCCCGGCCCTCGTTGCCGCGGATGAAGAGCGGCATGAGGAACTGGGAGGTGCTGGAGAGCGACTTGCGCATCTGGTCGTCGAAGCCGCTGGCAGACAGCATGCGCTCGGCCGCGCCGAGGCGGGCCGTGCGCTCGGCCTGTGGCAGGGCGTCGAAGGCGGTAGCT